>JBBTBY010000087.1 GCA_038043445.1 Spirochaetota bacterium | reverse complement strand
TTCAGAGATAAATCGTTACCTGCTCGAGGCGGCATCGTTCTTCGACGCCATGCATTTTCGGCTGCCGCCGTTCGCGTTCTATTCCATCGACGAATGGAAGCGCCATGCGTCCGAGGCGCGTGAAGTGTTCGACCTTTCGCTCGGATGGGACATCACCGATTTCGGTTCCGGCGATTTCGCTGCAACGGGGCTCATGCTCTTCACGATACGCAACGGCAGGCTCAACGACACGCGATATCCCAAGCCGTACGCCGAGAAGATAATGATCGTGCGTGAACGGCAGGTGACACCCATGCATTTTCACTGGAAGAAAATGGAAGATATCATCAATCGCGGGGGCGGCGAGCTTGTCATAACGATGCATACGGCGGCGAAGGATGAATCGCTTTCTCAAGAGCCGATAACGGTTTCCATCGACGGCATCGAGCGGACGGTGCGGGCAGGGGAGGCGATACGTCTTCATCCCGGGGAAAGCATCACGCTTACGCCGTATCTCTATCATACATTCCACGCCGAGGGCGGGATGACCATGGTGGGCGAGGTTTCCATGGTCAATGATGATGCCGCGGATAATCGCTTCCATAAACCCGCGGGGCGCTTTCCGGCGATAGACGAGGATGAGCGTCCGCGATATCTGTTATGTAATGATTATCAAGCGTTCGTGCTTGGAACATAGAAAGAGGGAGATGCTATGCGCAACGGGATAATGGCTTCCGGGAACTGGATAATCGATCATGTGAAGGTCATCGATACGTATCCGACGGAGGGGATGCTTACCAATATCACGAAGGAATACCGCGGCACCGGCGGCGCACCGTACAATGTCCTCATCGATCTTGCGCGTATGAAAACGTCCGTGCCGCTCTATGCACACGGCCTTGTCGGCACCGACGCGGACGGCGACTTCATCATCCGCGATCTCGCCGGCAACGGTATCGACAACACGAATATGCGACGCGTCGACGGCGCAACCTCGTACACCGATGTCATGTCGGTCGTTTCCACCGGCGCGCGTACGTTCTTCCATTGCCGCGGTGTGAACGCGCAGTTATGCCCGGACGATTTTACGGGACTGGATGTTCCTGCGCGTATCTTCCATATCGGTTATCTCCTCCTGCTCGATGCCCTCGATGCGCCCGATGCCGAATATGGCGTCGTCGCGGCGCGTCTGCTCAGTGATATGTCCAAGCGCGGATACAAGACATCGGTCGATGTCGTTTCAGAACAGGGCGACAGGTTCAAACGCATCGTCCTCCCCTGTTTGAAGCATACCGATTATCTCATCCTGAACGAGATAGAAGCGGGTGAATCGACGGGGATGGTCATTCGGAGGAAGGACGGCGGTATCGACGCAAAGGCGCTTGAGCGTGCGGCCGCAGCGCTTCTCGATGCCGGGGTGCGTGAGCTCGTCGTCATACATTTTCCCGAAGGCGGATATGTAAAAGCGCGGGGCGGGGCAACGGCGTTCGCGCCGTCATTCCAGGTGGAGCAGAGCGAAATAAAAGGCACGGCGGGTGCGGGCGATGCGTTCTGCGCCGGCATGCTCTATGCGATACATGAGGGCTTGCCGCTCACGGATGCGCTATCGTTAGCGAATGCGAGCGCGCGTTTCAATCTCCTCTCGCCGACCTGCACGGACGGTGCGGCTGCGCTTGAAGAGCTTGAGCGCTATCGGAAAACGGCGCGTCTGAGAGTAAGTGTTGTTTAACATCTATACCCCGGCCCCTTTCCGAAACGTCTGTGGCGAGGGCAGGGGGCAAGATTCAATTCTACGTTCCTCATCGCGTCCCTCGGCTCCCACCTCGACAAGCTCGGGGCAACGGCTCGGGAAGCGAATTTGTCTGTTATTGCATGAACATATGATGCCGTTCCCTGAGCGGAGTCGAAGGGAACGTTGACAATTTGACGGACAAACGCTTATCAGTCTTAACGTAACGGCATTGGGTCAGGGGTTGTTCGTACCCGCCGCTTGAGCAGCAGTGAATTCGTCACGACACTTATGCTTGACAGTGCCATGGCGATGCCGGCGAACATGGGGTGGAGCATTCCGAACGCTGCAAGCGGAATACCTATGCAGTTATAGACGAATGCCCAGGCGAGGTTCGATCGTATCGTGAACGATGCCGCTCTGCTCAGATCGATGAGGTCGGTTACACGCGATACGCCGCCGCCCATGAACGTCACCTGCGCCGTGGAGCGCGCGATATCGCTCCCGGACGCGAGACCGATGCCGACATCCGCGGTTGAGAGGGCTATCGCATCGTTTATGCCGTCACCGACGAAGGCCGTTACACCGCGTGCCTTGTACTCGCTCACCTTCTTCGCTTTTTCGTTCGGCAATACCCCGGCGATGATATCATCTATCCCTGCGGCTTTCCCTGCAGCCTGTGCCGCACGTTCAACGTCGCCGGAAATGAGCACGGTGCGTATGCCGCGTTTTTTGAGCGCTGCAACCGTGGACGCGCTTTCGGGGCGAAGCGTATCCGCGATGCCGATGACGGCTATGACGCTTCTCGCATCGGAAAGGAGTATGACGGTCTCTCCCGCTTCGGCACGCGCTGCGGCTTCGATCGTGATGTCCCTGGCGAGACGCTTTATCGTTTGCCGGATGAACGCGACATTCCCTGCGAAGTAACGTTTCCCCGCGATACGCCCTTCCACGCCGCGCCCGAGTATCTCCTGAAAATCAACGACCGTTCGCTGTTTTACTTTCTGTTTTTCGCAGTATTCACGTATCGCTCCCGCAAGGGGATGATTGGAGTATCGTTCAAGTGCGTACACTATCGATAAAGCCGGTGGCGTTCTCCCGCGGTGTACGTGCACGTGGGTGACGTTCATCTTCCCTTCCGTGAGCGTGCCGGTCTTGTCGAATATCACGGTGCGTATGAGCCGCGCGCGATCGAGCGAGTCCGCGTCCGCAATGAGCATGCCGCGTTCCGATGCCATGCCGCTGGCCACCATGACGGCCGTAGGCGTTGCGAGCCCGAGCGCGCAGGGGCAGGCGATGACAAGCACGGCCACCGCATGCATGAACGCCTCGCCGATATGTCCGAGTGCGAGCCATACGATGAGCGTTACGACGGCCACGAAGAGCATGGTCGGGACGAAAAAGGTCGCGATGCGGTCGGTGAGGAATTGTATCTTCGGCTTTTTTGCCACGGCCCGATTGACCGCGCGTACGATGGCACCGAACACGGTCGCTTCGCCCACGCGTACGGCGCGGTATTTTATCATGCCGCCGGTATTCACCGTCGCGGCGAAGACCTCGCTCCCTTTCTTCTTCATGACGGGGATGCTTTCCCCGCTCAGCGCCGATTCATCTATCGCGGTGATGCCCTGGAGGATGACGCCGTCGACGGCGATGCGCTCGCCCGTCCGTGCGACAATGATATCGCCGGGGACGATGCGCTCCACGGGTGTTTCTATGAGCGAGCGCTTCACTTCGACCATGGCGGTCTTGCTGACGAGAGAGAAGAGCTTCGCGAGCGATGAGCGGGCACGGCGCGTGGAACGGCGTTCGATATATTTGCCGAGCATGACGAGGGTTATCACCGCTGCGGATGACTCGTAGTGGAGCATCGACGGCTCGCCGAAGCCGAAAATCCAGAGTGCGAGGAGCACCGTCGAATAGACATACGCGGTAAGCGTCCCGATCGAGACGAGCGTGTCCATGCCGGTCTCAAGCCGTTTCACTTCGCTCCATGCACGCTTGATGAAGGGCCAGCCCGCATACCATTGCACCGGTGTTGTGAGCAGGAAGACGATGACGTTCCGATAGGGTATCATCGCGATGAACCCGATCTTCAGATATGTGTCGAGCAGATCGCCGACCATCGAGAGAATGAGCACCGGAGCGGTGAAGGCTATGCCGACCGTGAGCCGCCGCATGAGATCGTTCTCTTCCGCACGCTCAGCGACCGCGATGCGTTCGGATGCGTCCGTCGGTTCGGCGCGGTAACCGATCTTCCGTATCATATCGACGATGCGCCCGAGCGTGATGCGCTGTGAGTCATAGGTAAGGAAGAGATCCTCACCGGCAAAATTGACGGCGGCATTCGTTATCCCTTCGGTGCCCTTAAGCGCATGCTCTATCGTAAGCGCGCAATTGGCGCAATGCATGCCGAAGACGCGCAGTTTTGTGTCGGTCATAGTGAACGTAGTGTATAAAAAACGGCGAGTATGTCAAACCATTCGTTGCGACCCGCATCCTCACATAAAGATAAAGAGAAACCACGGAGATCACGGAGAAGTGGTTTTCTTTTCTTACGTGATAGTTGGGGTTGCGATGCTGCGGAGGTAAGGCCGCTACGATACGCCGACGGCACGATAGACCGCATCGACCGTTTTCTGCGACGCCGGCGGCTTTCCCTCGAGCGCTGACTTCATGCCGAGCTCTTTCCATTTATACGCACCGAGGGTGTGATACGGCAGCACCTCGAATTTTTCCATCGACGTACGGCCGTTGACGCGCTGTTTCAATGCGGCAAGCGTCTCGGCGTCGTCATTAACACCTTCGACAACGGTGAATCGTATCCAGTAGGGGATAGTGTTCTCATCGAGATGGTCCTGGAACAGAAGCACGGTGCTGTTGCCGTGGCCGGTAAGTTCCTTATGGCGTGAGTCGATGGGCTGTTTGATATCAAGCAGTACAAGATCGGTCACTGACAGGAGCTTTTTCACCGGCCCATCGAGGCGATACCCCGCTGTATCAAGACAAGTGGTAAGCGGGAGCGTGCGCACCTCGGTAAAAAGCTCGGTAATTGCTTCAGGCTGTTCGAGCGGATCGCCGCCGGATACGGTAACGCCGCCTTTATTGGGTGCGAGATAGGCGATGTTCTTTTTCACTTCCCAGAGTATGTCCGAAGTTTCGATAGGCTTTCCGCCATCAGCGCTCCACGTGTCGACATTGTGGCAATAGATGCAGCGGAACGAACAGCCTTTCAGGAAAACGACATAGCGTATCCCGGGACCGTCGACGGTGGAAAAGCTTTCTATCGAGTGGACGTTGAGCGTCATGGGCGGAGTATACAGCGGGAGCGCGCTATTTTCCAGTGGAGGGGACACGGTGTGAGCCGTCAGCAAAAATCACCCAGTACCAGCAGTACCAGATGAACCGAAATCGACAAAATAGCCCTTTGGAGTGATATACAAGATCGCCGTTCGGTATTATGGTAACGCCGGAATGAACGGCATGTTCCGTAAGGACGGCCTTCAGAATACACACAAGGAGGTGCCACATGGCATCGCTGACAGAAACCTCGAAGAGGGATTTCGCCAAAAGGATACTTGAAGTGCTCAAGTCCAGCGGCGAAAACCTCAAGCCCGCGGGCGTGGATGCGTCCGTGAAGGCGGCAAAACTGGAAACGCTCGTGACCGAAGCGTTCGCCGCCGAGGACGGCCAGATCAAGACGCGGGCGGAGTCGCAGAAAATATCTGCACGCTCCCGTGAAACCGTGGAGAGCGCTTATGCCGAAGCGTCCGCGGTGGTCGAGCTTATCGTCGGCAGTCTCGGGAAGAAGGACCCGCTGTCGCGGAGACTGAAAAGTCTGCGTGACGAAGTGTCCCGGGAATCGAATAGAGGGCCGAGAACGCAGGCCGTAAAGGAGGAAAAGAAGTCCGCATAGACAACGGACGTATCTGCAGAAAGGGTGCCGGGCAGGATATACATCCTGTCCGGTTTTTTTATTGCCGCAATTTCCGCTCTAAGGCGCAGAATTCAGATCGTAGGCATATAATTCTACTCCGTAAGCACAATATCTATGGTCGCGGAGACTATAACCCAGGACAAGTCGGCTACATAGTCATCTATGGAGGGCATGGACTGTGTTACGGCCCGCATATCCTATTCCCTGTGCCGTAGTACCTTGGTCAAGCACAGCATATCCTGCTCCATGGTGACCGTGAATTTGGCCGGGTGTCTTACGGCCTTGTCCGTGTTGTGGACGGCCCAGGTCAGGTTCAGCATATCCTTGTGTACGCTGTCTATAGACTAATATTTTGACGCCAAAACGCACCCCTAACCCCCGGCCCCTTTCCCCTCTGAGAAGGGAAAGGGGGGAAGAAATATAGCGGTATCGACAATACATGCAGAAAAATATGCCGCGAAAATCTATCTTCAGAAATGAATATGAAACTGCACAATGAATGTCAGATCATATGGAGAGAACAAGGTCATGACCCCTTGTTTTCATCGATTCTGATGTAATTTTGATGCCCATTATTCTTCGTTACGGATGAATGCCATTTTCGCGACAGTCTCGTAGACATACTTGACGGTATGAACTTGCGGTAATATACTGTGTTGAAGGAATTGGGTAATGGCATGGTAATTCAAAAGAATGGCCGCTCTGTTTTGCATGGGTCTGTCAAATAATGGGCAGGATCATACGGGCCCGTTATCCGGTCGACAATCTTTTCAGTACATTCGGTAGGTCACGAGAGACAACACTTACCGCAGGATTGGCATATTTAATTTATCATTTCCCCATGGCGATTGGGCGTCTTTTTTCATCTGAAATAGACACAACGAATGCCACCATAGTGATCGAAGAAGTTCAGAATGATGCGAGCAGGCATGATATCGTTCTGGATCTGCCTTCGGGAAAGGTCATAATTGAAGCGAAATTTAATTTTTCGCAAAATGCATTGCAGATAAAGAAGTACCTTAAGGCATTTGATCAACGTCGGCCTGTATCGTTAGTGCTTATCGATCGAGGCTCCTTTCACGTCAATTCATGGCTGCACGAATTACCGGCATCGTACAGGAAACGGATAACGTTCGTGACATGGACAATTATCCATAAAGCGTTGTCGAAATTGATGCTGTCACGGAACGAAAAACATGATAGAACCGCACTTCGCATTGCGGAAGAACTTATCTCATACATGGAGGCAGAAGGTATGGTCAGGAACAACAGAGAGATTTATGTTCGGGATCTCAGCGGGGATTCCATCGCGCTCTTTTTCAAGTACCATATCTATAAGAGCCAGCCTAAATTCTTTAAATCAGCTGAAGGGAACAGATACTTTGCACCGTACTTCACCGGGAAAGCACCAGATTATTTTACAAAACAATCATTGATACGGGTCGAACCCGGCATATCCTGGATGGCACCGATCAAAGAGATCGATGTGGTTACAAAGCCGAAGTTCCTGACATACCTGAAATATCATAATCATCACGACCCAAAGGGCGCCACTCGAGAAATAATGAACGAGACACCGTCGAAAGAGCTGATATTACTCACTCTTGGCGAGCCATTCCTGGCATTCCTTACACCTATTTCAAAGAAAAAACTCGGGATAAAAGGTTCAATGGGGTCAAGGAATTTTACCTTTGAAGATCTGTACCGTGCTGCAAGTAAGGGAGACTGACGAAATAGATCAAATTGCGTGAACAGCTCATTTGGTTTATACTGCACATTGCTAATGTATTGAAGATCGGCAAGGATTTATCATGCAATGGATTGCACCTACAGAAAAGGATACCGCATCAGACGCATTGGAAAAACGCCTCTGGGATACAGCCGATCAACTGCGCGCAAACAGCGGCTTAAAGTCTTCTGAATATTCAACCCCGGTGCTCGGTCTCATATTCCTGCGCTTCGCCGATATTCGTTTTCTTAAACGCCGAGCGCAGCTTGAAAAGGCGGCATCATCTTCACGGCGCGGGTCACGATTGGATGAACCTGCAGCGTATCACGCCGAAGGCATTTTGTATCTCTCGGAAAAATCGCGATTCGATCATCTGCTTAATCTGCCGGAGAGCAGCAATATCGGCAAGGCTGTCAATGATGCGATGAAGGATATTGAGGATCAGAACCCTCAGATGAAAGGCGTACTGCCGCGAACGTATCAGGAGTTCGATAGCAAGATACTCAAAGAATTGTTCAAGGATGTTTCGACTATATCCGCCGCAACGAGCTTCGATGTATTCGGGCGTATCTATGAGTATTTCCTCGGTGAGTTCGCCCGTACGGAAGGACAGAAAGGCGGCGAGTTCTATACGCCGTCAAGCATTGTACGGCTGATAGCTGAAATAATAGAGCCGTTCCATGGACGCGTGCTCGATCCGGCCTGCGGTTCAGGCGGTATGTTCGTTCAAAGCGCCCGTTTCGTTCTTGAGCATCGGAAAAATCCATCAACTGAATTATCAATCCATGGTCAGGAGAAAGAAGGTGCAACGGTAGCGCTCTGTCGAATGAACCTTGCAATGCACGGCCTTGAAGGCGACATACGAAAAGCAATATCCTATTACGATGATCCGCATACCAGCACGGGAACCTTCGATTTTGTCCTCGCCAATCCGCCGTTCAATGTGAATGCCGTGGACAAGGAGCGGCTTGAATCCGAGGTCGGCAAAGGGAGACGATACCCGTTCGGCATGCCGCGTACCGACAATGCCAATTATCTCTGGATACAATTGTTCTACTCCGCCTTGAATGCGAAAGGGCGCGCCGGTTTCGTTATGGCAAACTCGGCGTCTGATGCTCGTTCATCGGAGCAGGATATACGCCAGAAGATCATCGAGGACGGCGGTGTCGATGTAATGATAGCGGTCGGGCCGAATGTGTTCTATACCGTGACGCTTCCGTGTACGTTGTGGTTTTTCGATAAAGGGAAGAGAAATGTCGCTTCGACGCTTCGACAGGCTCAGCGCAACGCAAGCTCAGCGACCGGGCGATCGAAAACCGTTCTCTTCATCGATGCACGCCACATTTACCGGCAGATAGACCGTGCTCATCGCGATTGGTCGGAGGCGCAGATATCATTCATTTCCAATATCGTGAGACTGTACCGCGGGGAAGAATTGGATTTCGTTATCGGCGGTAAGGAAGCGGAAGATAAAATAGCAGAAGTGTTCGGCAAGAAGACGAAATACAAAGACGTTCTTGGGCTGTGTAAGGTCGCAACGCTGAAAGAGATCGAAAAACAGGGATGGTCGCTCAATCCGGGGCGTTATGTCGGTGTTGCTCCGGGTGAGGATGTAAGCGACGAGGATTTTAAAGAGAAGCTGGAAACGCTCAATGATGAGCTTGTGAAATTGAACGGTGAAGCGCATACGCTTGAAAAAACGATTGCGAAGAATGTAGCTGAGATCTTGGGGAAGTAATGGCGCATATGTATATACTCGAATGCTCCGACGGCACTTATTACACCGGCAGTACTGTTGATTTGGAGAAGCGCGTCTGGGAACATGAAAACTTTTTCGGTGCGAATTATACTAAGAAGAAGCATCCCGTAAAGCTCGTTTACTCCGAAGAATACGCGCGTGTTGACGAGGCGTTCTATCGTGAGAAACAGGTGCAGGGGTGGAGCCATGCGAAGAAGAAGGCGCTGATAGAAGGGGAATATAATAAGCTTCCTGAATTGTCAAGGAACTATACTGAATATCCAAGAGTCTCTTCTGCGGTCGCTTCGACAGGCTCAGTGACCGAACCGCTCGTTGAGCTTGTCGAAACGAGCGTAGAAAAAGCCGCTGGTACGGTCGCTTCTCCGGTCACTTCGACAGGCTCAGTGACCGGCTCGCTCGTTGAGCTTGTCGAAACGAGCGTAGAGCCGACTGCTTCGATAACCGCTAATGGTCGCCTCGATACACCGCCTGCAGTTATTTCGGGGGCCTCCGATTCCCGAACAACTAAGGCATCAAATGGTGTAAAAAGCTACATTGATGTGCAGGCGGCACAGTTCGACAGGCTCACTGCATCGCTCGGCGACCGAGAAGAAAACCGGTCGTTGAGTAGCGACGAAGTCGCGTATCGAAACGACCGTAGTGTAGAGTCGTCCGCGGAGCGATCCGAATGACGAATATCGTCACAAATATATTTACAACTAAGGAATTGTTTTCTACAGTTTATCCCGCATGGGTTGGTGCTGTCGGCAGTATCCTGGCAGCGCTCGGAACTATTGCAGCCGTTATCGTGGCATTATGTTTAGCATTCAAACAGAATCGAGTGCAATACAAAGCTCGATCTTGGGTTGAATGTGATAAAAACAACAAAATACCGGCTGTTCTCGCGGCCGAGATCATTAACAATGGTCCTATAGATATTACTATCACTGGGATATATTTCTTCTCTAAAAAACGCTGGTGGAGTCTTAGTGCAGCGGATTTTAGTCAAATGAGTGGGGCGCGAATACCGCGAACAATAAAATATGGCGAGGCGCATCTTTGTTCTATGATACTTTTCTCTATGGGTGATATTCTTTCCCAGATAGGGAAGCACAAGATCAAGATGTGTTTTCTTTCATCGACACGCGATTATCTCTGGGTTAAACTCGATCCGGCATTCAAGAAGTATCGAAAGTCATTTCTTAAGGATAAAAAAGCAGCCGTGATAACGGAGCGTTTCGATGGCTAATAAAAATGGATCGCAAGATCATAAACTTGAAAATATACTTATAAAAATAATTGATAACCGCGGTAAGACTCCCCCATTTACCACCGAAGGAGTCGAATTAATTGAAACAACATCGCTTACCGGTGCAAATAAGTATCCGGATTATTCACTGGTTAATAAGTATGTAAATCAAGAGACATTTGATACTTGGTTTCGAGCGGGTCATCCAGAAACAGACGATATACTATTTGCAACGGTTGGCGCTAACATTGGCAGTTGTGCGATAATGAAAGAACCGCGTGGCTGTGTTGCTCAAAATCTTGTTGGCTTGAGAGTAAATGCAAAAACAACTGATCCAAATTATCTGTATTACTATTTATCATCGGAACAGACTCAGAAGAAATTAAAGAGCTTGGATATTGGAGCAGCTCAACCAAGTATAAAAGTGCCGCATTTGCTAAGCATAAGTATCCCGCTTCCCCCGCTCCCCATCCAACGCCGCATCGCCTCCATCCTCTCCGCCTACGACGACCTCATCGAGAACAACATGCGCCGGATAAAGATACTGGAGGAAATGGCGCGGTCGCTTTACCGCGAGTGGTTCGTGAATTTCCGGTTTCCGGGGTATGAGAAGGTGAAGATGGTTAATTCTGAAATGGGAAGTATTCCTGAGGGATGGGAACAGAAAAAGGTTGGAGATATTCTCGCATTGAATTATGGCAAAGCGTTAAAAAAAGAAGACCGTTGCGATGGCGAATTTCCTGTATTTGGTTCTAGCGGCATCGTTGGAACACACAACATCAGCATGGTCAAAGGGCCAGGTGTAATCGTTGGAAGAAAAGGCAATGTCGGTAGTGTTTTCTGGTGCAATGAGGACTTCTTTGTTATAGATACTGCCTATTTTGTAAGATCAGCCTTGCCTTTACGTTTCTTGTTCTATGTGCTTCCTACATTGAATTTTATAAACAGTGATGCGGCAGTCCCAGGGTTAAGCCGAAATCAAGCTTATTCATTGACTGTTCAGGTGCCGCCAACAGTGCTGCTGGAAATGTTTTGCAAATATGCTGATGCTTTTGAACGGCAAGTATCAGCTATCCAGCGTCAAATAAATAATCTTCGGAGCTCCCGCGACATGCTATTGCCACGATTGTTATCGGGACGGGAAAATGTTAGTGAGGACGCACACGCGAAGGTCATTGCATGAGTAGCGAAGCTATTCGTTTTAAAATTCCAGGCAATATCGATTTTTATCTTGCTGCGCTCTCGATGGTTTTCTCACAAGAAGGGAAGCGATCGTTGCAAGAATTAATTGTCAACGCAAAAATACGTATTGAAGAAGGTTATAGTTACGATAATTGGGACGGTGGAATTTATGGGCATGCACTCCATCTCGTCGTTCCTGAGAAGTTATTTTTGAAAAATATCAAGCAGAGAAACGAAATTCAAATCAAAATAAAAGAAGAGCTGAACAAACTCCATGATATCAGTAACGAGTTTTTTGACATTGTTTTTCTTGAGATGGAAATGGGAGAGGAAAATGATTGGCGAAAGGATTCAGGTCTCCAACTAACAGGCAATAGGATGGTGTTGCCTAATACGACTAAACGAATTTGGAACGGTGAGGGTTATCGCGTTTTTTTAAGTCATAAATCAGATGTGAAAAAAGAAACGGCCGAGCTTAAAGATCAGCTTTGTCAGTTTGGCATTTCATGTTTCGTCGCGCACAAAGACATTACCCCGACAAAGAAATGGCAGGATGAAATCGAAAACGCATTGGCAAGTATGGACGCATTTGTAGCTCTCATGACAGCAGACTTTCATGACAGTGATTGGACAGATCAGGAGGTAGGGTTCGCCTTTGCGCGAAACGTGCCTATTGTTGCTGTTCGGCTTGGGAAAGATCCATACGGATTCATAGGGAAGTTCCAAGGGCTATCGAGCGCTTGGTCAACAGCAGCCATAGATATTGTCAAGGTATTTATAAAACATGAAAGGATGTTCCTCGCATACATTCAAGCGTTGCGGAAGTGTCGGAATTATGATATGGGCAATACACTTTCTGCCGCATTACCTGGCATTGAAACACTCACCTCCGAGCAAGTTGATAAGCTTATTGCCGCCTACAATGAAACCAGCGAACTGAGGGGGAGTTATGCATTCAATGGGAAAAAGCCATACTCTTATGGCGCTGGGCTGGTACATCATTTAAACAGATTTGACACGAGGCAGTTCCAATTTTCTGCAAATGGCCGCATTAAATTAATGACTGAAAATAAGTGGTGATTATTTTATGAGCAACACCTACACCGAAGACCAACTCGTCGAACAACCCGCCATCCACCTCTTCTCCTCCCTCGGATGGCAAACCATCAACGCCACGGAAGAAACCTTCGGAGTGATCGGCTCGATTGATGACCAACAATCCGTTCTTCCTGATCTCTTGACCAACGCTGAGCGGCAGTCCCTGAGCGGAGCCCGGTCGTCGAGCGGAGCCGAGACGACCGCCCCCACACTCGCCCGCGAAACAAAAAGCGAAGTAGTCCTCACTAAAAATCTCTCAGCAGCATTGAAAAAGCTGAACCCCAAATACCCCGCAGATGCGATACAGAAAGCCATCGATGAAATAACCCGCGACCGCTCCGCAATGAGCCTTGTCGACGCCAACCGTGAAGTATACCAATTACTCAAAGAAGGAGTAAAGGTAAATATCCCCGACAATGAACACGGCGGAGAAAAGACAGAACGCGTTCGGGTAATTGATTGGCAGAATCCGAAAGAGAATGATTTTCTCCTGGTCAGCCAGATGACGATAACCGGGCCGCTCTATACATGCAGACCCGACCTCATCGGCTTTGTGAACGGTCTTCCGTTCGTTCTCATTGAATTGAAAAAGCCGGGAGTTCCGGCAGAGCAGGCATTCAACGACAATCTTACGAGCTATAAACACATTCAGAACGGCATCCCCGCCTTGCTCTGGTACAATGCGATGATAATAGCTTCGAACGGAACGGAAAGCCGTGTGGGTTCGCTCACCGCCGATTGGGAACGATTCTTCGAGTGGAAACGTATTGAGAGCGAAGATGAACCGCGCTGTGTATCGCTTGAGACAATGATACGCGGTGTATGCGATAAAAGCCGCTTGATAGACCTTGTGGAGAACTTCACAATATTCTCCGAGCATGAAGCGGGACTTGTGAAGATACTCGCGCAGAACCATCAATTCCTCGGCGTGAATAAAGCGATAAAGGCGTCGATGAAGGCGAAAGAAGAGGGACACGGCCGCGGCGGTGTGTTCTGGCAGACGCAGGGAAGCGGTAAAAGCTTTTCGATGGTGTTCTATGCGCAGAAGATAATGCGTACCATGCCGGGGAACTGGACATTCGTCGTTATTACCGACAGGACGGAATTGGACGATCAGATCGCAAAGACGTTCAAGAAATGCGGTGCAGTAAGTGAAGCGGAAGGCGATGAATGCCATGCGGAAAGCGGCGCTCATTTGAGACAGCTCTTGGGCGAAAATCATCGGTATATATTCACCCTGATACATAAGTTCCAGACGAATGACATGCTCTGCGACCGTTCCGATGTCATCGTGCTCACCGATGAGGCGCATAGAAGCCAGTACGACACACTCGCCGTCAATATGCGTGCGGCTCTGCCGAAAGCGTTATTCCTCGCTTTCACGGGAACTCCGCTTATCGCCGGTGAAGAACGAACGAAAGAAGTATTCGGCGGCTATGTTTCCATCTACGATTTCCAGCAATCGATTGAGGACGGTGCAACGGTGCGTCTCTTCTATGAGAACCGTACGCCGGAACTCAAGCTGGAAAACCCCAGCCTGAATGATGACATCTATTCCCTGATAGAAGATGCCGACTTGAACGATGCTGCATCCGAACGCCTTGAGCGCGAACTCGGACGACAGTATCATCTCATTACACGCGATGAACGCCTTGATACCATTGCAAAGGATATCGTTACGCATTTCCTCGGACGCGGGTTTCAGGGGAAAGCAATGGTCGTATCCATTGATAAAGCAACGGCGTTCCGCATGTATGACAAGGTTCGTCAGCATTGGCTTGTCGAGCGTAAGCGTGTAGAGGCGGAATTGACGAAAGCGCGCAAAGACAAACTCGATGGAGACCGTATTTCGGGCATTGCCGACCGCTTTGAAGTGCTCAAGACTACCGACATGGCGCTCATTGTTTCACCCGGACAGAACGAGATAGAACAGATGAAAGCGCTGGGGCTTGATATAGTTCCGCATCGCAAGCGCATGAAAGAAGGAAAGCTTGATGAACACTTCAAAGCGGACAGCGATCCATTGCGACTTGTGTTCGTATGCGCGATGTGGCTCACGGGATTCGATGCCCCGAGCTGTTCCACCATCTATCTCGATAAACCGATGCGCAATCATACGCTCATGCAGACCATTGCCCGCGCTAACCGGGTATATCCGGGAAAACACAGCGGCATGATCGTTGATTACGCGAACGTTTTCGCTTCTTTGGAGAAAGCGTTAGCAATATACGGCAAGGGCTCCGGCGGTACCACTCCGGTGAAGGATAAGAAATTACTGGTAGAGGATCTGCGTGTTGCCGTCGATCAGATCAAGGGGTTTTGTGCGAAACGTGCAGTTGACCTTGACCGCATCGTGAAGTCTGAAGAAATGGAAAAGCTGCAGCATATCGCGGACGCAATTAATATTCTTATCGAGAAGGACCAGGTCCGCAAGGATTTCCTCGGACAGGAACGTCTGATACACGCATTGTTCAATGCTATTAAACCGGATACAGCAACGCTTGAATTCATGGATATCGCGCAATGCGTTGCGGTCATATCCGATTCCATTCGCGTTCGCACCGGCGAGGCTATCGCCGATATCTCGGGCATCATGGGCAAAATATCCGATCTGCTTGACGAATCAATAGCGACGGAAGGTTTCAGTATATCCCTGCAGGAAGGTAAAAAGTCCATCCTCGACCTTTCCAAAATAGATTTTGACGCGCTGTTAAAACGTTTCAAGAAATCGAAGTCGAAGAATATCGAGGTGGAACAGCTTAAGACCGCTATTCGTGCGCGCATTGAACGCATGGTCGCAGTAAATAAAACTCGCGCCGATTACCTGAAGAAATTCGAGGAGCTTATTGAATCATATAATTCAGGCAGCCGGAATATTGAAGATCTGTTCAAAGAACTGCTCGCAAGTATTGATACATTGACAACTGAGGAAACGAGACATGTTCGGGAACAGCTGTCCGAGGAAGAATTAACGATATTTGATATTCTCACACGTCCCGCTCCCGAAATGTCCTCGAAAGAGCGTGATGCTGTAAAAAAAGTCGCGCGGGTATTGCTGGAAAAGATACGGTCGAACTTGAGCCTGAATTGGCGGCAAAAGGCACAGGCTCGCGCACAAGTGCGTCTGGCTATTGAAGACACTTTAGACGAAGGTCTGCCGAAACCCTATACTCCGCAAGTATTTCAAACGAAGGTTGAATTGCTGTTTTCTCATTTCTATGAAACTTATCCTGATAATGAAATAAGACTATCAGCCTCATAATTGATTGGCAATATTTTCTGACATAAGAATCGCCCCCCTTTCCCTTCTCAGAGGCGTGCGCCACGATGGCGCAGATGGCGCGAGGCAGGATGCCGATTTGCGCCATGGAAAGGGGCCGGGGGTTAGGGGTGCGTTTCCTCATGCCTTTATAGATATAAATTTGCCTGGATGTGCATTTACATATTCGCCTGCATGTACCATGATTATTATTCACGCCTTGAAAAAATAGAGGGCATAATCCTTACAATCCGATTCGTTTCAGTTCCAGGAACGGTCCTGTTATACACTGCAAAAGATTTATTTCTCGATGAGGTCCATCGAACGGCAGCGACACGCGATGGACGGGAGCGCGTTCATATCATAGTCATGTAAACGTTTTCATATTTCGATACTTCGAAAGCATGTGCACTTTAATCTACTCGCCAGCTGTACATAAAGAAGGAACGATCAGAAATGGAGAGGAAAAATGAATCGTGTAAGTGAAAAGAAATCAGCTGCGAAAAATGACCGCTGCCGATCATGGCCGATTCGTATCGCGATGCTATTCTCTTTTGGGGCGATGCTCACTGCCATTCCGCTCCCGCATCGCGTGCTGCTTGTGGTGAACACGAATTGGCAGGATTCCATCACGATAGCGAATTATTACCGGATGAAGCGCGCCATTCCTGAGACGAATATACTGTATCTCGGGCTCAACAACAGCGATGCGTTGGCGAATTACTACAGCGCGTCGACATTTACGCGGTATACGAACGAGCTGTATCATCCCGTATTCAATGCGATAACAGCGCGCGGGCTTACGAATACCATAGATTATATCGTTCTTTCATCCGGCATCCCGGTGCGCGTACGTCTGCCGAGCGCGGCGAATGATATTTCGGTCGCATCGCATCTGGCGACAGCTGCCATCTATCCGGTAGATGAAGCAAGCCCTTGGCACGGGGGTAATCTCTATGCGAACGCGCTCATCAGCGGCGGCTATGCCTTCTCGTGTACGAATACCTACACCTCCTACGGAAAATTCCGTCTTGCGGCGCATCTCGCCGGTTATTCTGTCACGGATGTGAAACGGGGCATCGATAATGCTGTTGCCGGTGACGGGACGCAGGCAGCAGCAAAGACAGGGCGATGGATACTGCAGATAGGACCGTACTCGGTGCTTCCGCAGAACGAAGGTACGAACCTTGCGTCGAATTGGATAAAGAATGCTGGAATACCGGCATCATGGTATGCGGGGAGCTACAATTACAAAGCGAACAATGTAAAGGATGTCGTCGTGCTCCTGCATGGCGGGACGTATTCCGGCTACAACTACGGCAATTATACCACCTATCTCCCCGATCCCATGGCTGCCGTCGGGGCCTATGCCGAAGCGCATGAATCGTTCGGCTGTCTGCCCGATCATTTCTTCGAGAGCCGGCTCCAGCAGCAGTTCCCGGAACCGATCTATTTCCGTCTCGGGTATGCCACGTTCTCCGGGGCGGTGACCGAGCCGTTCCTCGGATTTCTCCGCGCATCGGCGTATACGAATTATTCCGAGTCGTTCCGAAGTGCGTTCATGAAGGGGTTTACATCGCTCGAAGCGGCGTATTTCACCTCATGGCGCGAAGTTCGCGGGCCGGTCACATTCGTGGGCGATCCGCTGTCGCGTCCGTTCGGGAGGGCGGCGATAGTCGCTGTCACATCGCCCTTGAACGGGACATCGGTGAAGGGAACGCTTACCGTCTCGGTGAATGCCAGCCTGAGCGGCGGATCGATCCAGAAGATAGATCTCTACATCGATGATGCGCTCAAAACGACGGCGGCAGGCGGTGCTCTTTCCTATTCGTGGAACACCGCGGGTCTTGCCGACGGTGAGCATACGATATACGCCGCCGCATATACGACGGACCGCATGCTCTGCCCGGGATACGCCGTTTCCCGCGTTATCGTGACGAATGGCGGAGTAATGCCGCCGGAAGCGCCGACATTCGTGACAAAGCTGTCAGCAACGACAAATACGGTGACATTCTCCTGGGATGATAATGCGATAAATGAAAGCGTATTCAATCTGTACCGCAGCGTCAATAATGGCGCTTATGCGCTTCTCGCCTCAGTGCCGCAGAACACCATTCAATATATGGACAGCGGCCTTGCAACGAACATGGTGTATGCATACAAGGTCGCCGCATCGAATGCCGCCGGTCAATCGCCGCTTGCCGGACCGCTCGTGCATATCGCGAACTATGTGAATGCGGGTCCGAGCAATCTCATAGCGCAGACGATAAAGTCGAATTACATCACGATAAAGTGGGATGATAAGTCGAGCAATGAAAGCGGTTTCAACATATATACGAGCACCAACGGTACCGCGTTCACCCGCTACACGGCGACATTGCCGAACGCCACGTCGTGGACACATTCCAGTCTGAAGCCTTCGACCACGTACTATTATAAAGTGGCCGCCACGAACGAGTACGGGGAATCGGTGTTCACGCCCATACTTGCGTCAACAACATCGAATGTCGAGCTGTGGCCGGCAATGACCATACGGAACGTGAGTACGGGGACCTATATCACGGGGAATATCACCACGAACAAGGCGATAACGGTGGCGATATATCCGTCCGCATTGTACGGTTATTTTTCGACGAACAGCATCAACGGGCCGTATACGAAATTGGACCATCCGAATTCGTATTCCGTCACCTATTCGAACCAATTCACCGTCGACCGCACGACAACGATATGGTACTACAGCGACGTGGCCGGTTCGCCCCCGCGCAGCCCGACGAATGCGGTAACTATAACCATCGATACCGCGCCGCCGGTGATGACCGGCGTGCTCAACAGCTTCAGCACCAATGCATCGTTCGTTCTCCCCCTCGATGTGAATGAAAATTACGGCTATTGGACGACGAACAGTGCGACGGGGCCGTTCACGCAGATAACAACGTCGGGTCAGAACGTGACGATATCAAGGACGGTGTCGTTCTGGTATTACACACGCGATATATGGGGAAATACCGGCGCAACGAATTCCCGTACATACACGATAGTCACCGACACCACGCCGCCGACGGTAAGCGCATCGGTGGGTACGCTTACGACAAATAAGCCGTTCACCGTTGTGCTGACGACGACAGAGAACAGCGGCTATTTCTCGACGAACGGGAGTGCATACGTCGCATTCACGACAACAGGGACGAATCTTGCGATAGACCGTACGACGACACTCAATCTCTACGGACGCGATGCCCTCGGCAATAATAGCACGACGAATACGCGGACGTACACGTTCGATACGACAGCACCGACGGTAGGCGCTTCGGTCGCTTCGCTTACGACGAACAAGGCGTTCACGGCAGCGCTGACGACGACGGAGAACAGCGGCTACTTCTCAACGAACGGCTCCGCGTTCACGGCGTTCACTACAGCAGGAACGAATCTTACGATCGACCGTACGACGACACTCAATCTCTACGGACGCGATGCGCTCGGCAATAATAGTGCGACCAATACGCGGACGTATACGTTCGATACGACAGCGCCGACGGTAAGCGCATCGATCGGAACGGTAACGACGAATCTGGCGTTCAGGACCGTTCTCGCGACGACGGAGAATACGGGATACTTCTCAACGAACGGTTCTGCGTTCACGGCGTTCACTACGGCGGGCACCAATCTGTTCCTCGATAGGACGACAACGCTCGCTCTCTATGGCAGGGATGCATTGGGGAACAACAGCACGACGAACACGATAACGTATACCGTGAATAAAGCCGATCTCGTGATCAGCAGTATTGCATGGTCGCCGGCATATCCGAAGCCCGGTGACTATGTGACCATGAGCGCGGTAGCATCGAATGCCGGTCTCGGGGCATCGACGAACGTGTTCCATGCCGTCGTGTTCTGGGTAAATGATGTTCCGCTCAGCGTGGGCGGGCCGACAACGTCCATGGCGGCGGGGGCTTCGATCACGGTCACGGGTACCGCAAAATGGTCAACAAGTACTACCAATGTGTGGACCGCAGTAAGCGGTATGCATACGGTCAAGGCGCTTGTAGACGATGTGAACAGGATACCGGAAGCGAACGAATCGAATAACTCGCTGACGAGAATGCTTGATCTAGCCGCGCCGACAGTCTCGGCTTCGATCGGTACGTTCACCACGAATAAGCCCTTTACGGCGGCATTGACGACGACGGAGAACACGGGCTATTTTTCGACGAACGGGAGCGCATACGTCGCTTTTACGACGATGGGAACGAATCTGACGATAGACCGTACGACGACGCTCAGTTTCTACGGCCGCGATGCGCTCGGCAATAATAGCACGACGAATACGCGGACGTACACGTTCGATACGACAGCGCCGACGGTATCGGCCTCGTTCGGGGCATTCACGACGAATAAGGCGTTCACGGCAACGCTGACGACGACGGAGAACAGCGGTTATTTCTCGACGAACGGGAGCGCATACGTCGCATTCACGACCGCGGGCACGAATCTCCTTATCAGTAATACGACGACCGTGCTTCTCTACGGCCGCGATGCGCTCGGGAACAACAGCACGACGAATTCGAGGGTGTTCACTATCGATACGTCCGCTCCGATAGTGACCATGTCGCCCCCGGCGCTGTTCACCGGCGGCACGACGGTCGTGATATCCATTTCCGACGGTACGGGATACTGGTCGACGAACGGCGGTGCGAATTGGCTGTCGTTCACGTCATCGGCAAGTATCGCGATAGCAGCATCGACGACGTTCAAGGTGTACGCGAAGGACGCGCTCGGGAATACCGGTTCGACGATAACCGTACTCTATCCGCGGCACGACGGCGTGCTTGTGTCGAAAGTGCTTTGGGAAGTGTGGACGAACATCACCGGGAGCGATCTCGCTTCGCTCACGAATTCAGCCGCGTTCAAGAGCGGCACTGCGCATGCGTCGAATTATCTCTCTACATGCGAGGCGCCGAATTACTGGCGTGATAATTACGGCACGCGTATGCGCGGCTATATCATCCCGCCGACGGATGGAGCATACGAGCTGTACATCGCTTCCGACGATTGCGGTTCGCTCTCGCTCTCCGACGGGACGGATCCGGCATCGGCAGTGAAGATCGCATCGGTGAGCGGATATACCGGTGTCCGTGACTGGTTGAAGTATCCGACGCAGCGCGGGACCGCGACGCTCATCGCCGGAAAGAAGTATTACATCGAGGCATTGCAGAAAGAGGGCGGGGGCGGCGATCACCTTGCGATGGGATGGAAGAAACCGGGTACCACGAACATCGAGGTGATACCGGGAAGCGCACTTTTCGCCTACGGTTATGATGTAGCCCCGCCGACAGTTGCGATCACGTCGCCGGCAGGCGTTGTCGCGGGCGCGGTATCAGTTGCGGCTGCGGCAAGCGATACCGGTTCGGGCATTGCGGGGGTACAGCTCCTGGTCGATGGCGCAGCGAAAGGCCCGGAGAGTACGACGGCGCCGTATACATCGGTATGGGATTCGACGACGGCGGCGAATGGGAATCATACGCTTACGCTCATCGCGCGTGATGCTGTCGGGAATACCAATGTCTCGTTGCCGGTATCGGTAACGGTGATGGAAAAACTTTCGAACGACCGATTCGTGAACGGAAGTTATACGAACGGTGTTGCACCGGGATGGAGCCGATGGTACGGCACGAACGGTATAGTGGCCGCATTCTCGAAAGAATCGAATACGCAGAGAGAAGGTGATGGAGCTCAGAAGATCGTTGTCACCGGATATTCCAATCTCGATTCGATACAGTTCTACCGGGGCGGGTTTGACGTTGCATCGGGAAAGAGATACCGCTTGACGGCATGGCTCAAGGGGACGCCGAACGCACGGATCAGTCTCAGGCTGCTCAAGTATTCATCCCCGTGGACGACCTATCTTAACGGAACGTTCACTATCACGGATACGTGGCAGCAGTATTCTGTCGAAGGTGATTGTGCGTACACGGAAGCGAATGGGCGTATCATGGTACTGTTCACGACCAATTGCACCGTGTATGTCGACGGCATATCATGCCAGGAAGTGCCGACGGCGGGCGGGCAATCGATCATGCTGACATCGTCGGACGGTACATCACAATCATACTCTTCCATCGAGGGATTGACCGCGGCAGTATCGCCGGTCGATCAGAGCGTATCGATACGGTACTCGTTCAAGGGATTCTGCGGGAATGCCGAGAGCGGTTTTGAATACTCGATAGCCGGGCAGAACGCGTGGACAGAGATACCTGCTTCAGATATCACCGGCGGACGCGGCATCGGCGATGAGAACATTTCGTATCAATACACGTGGAAGATACCGTCAGGCTTCGATACGTCGAAAGCTTACGACATCCGCGTTACGGTAAGCGCCGGGCAGACGGTAACATCGGCCATAGCGGGAAATATCGCGTTCACGCGGATGTTCTCTCAGCAGACTACGCTCAGCAAGGCTGTGGCTGTCGGGAGTCCCTATCGCGGCGACGGGGCGGGCATCGTGTTCGCTAATATCACTGCGGATACGACGGTGAAGATCTACTCCATTTCCGGGAAATTCATCGCCGATGTGGTTCCGCCGAAGGACGGCATGGGTAAGGCGGTGTGGAACCTGATGACAACGAGCGGTACGCGCGTATCACCGGGTGTCTATCTCTGCCAGCTCAGATCGGGGGCGGAGACGAAGATGCTGAAGGTCATGGTGCTTCGATAGCGTATCGTTCGTCGATGTCCGATAGCTATGCCGTTCGTTCAGCTATGAGCGTGCGTTCGATATCGTTTCACCGTGGTCGAACCCGGCTGGCAGTACAGCGCTCGGCACCGGTTTTCCGGCGGCAATTTTCCTGAGCAGCATGCAGCCAGCCTGTTCGCCGGCAGCGTATCTGTCGTACGGGGCACCGCCGGGGATGAGCGCCCCGCCGGTCGTGATGCGTTCATTGCGGTCGAATACGGCGATGGAAATATCCTTCGGTACGGAACGCCCGATGGTCTGTGCCGCCATGATGATGCGCGGTATGACCGAATCTCCAAGCGTTACCACTGCGGTACTGTCCATCGATGACAGCTGCGATGCAACGGTGCCGATGTCGTACCCCGTCATGATGTTCTCTTTAAGACCGCGCGAGGCGGTCACATCGCGGTAGGATTCATACCGAGCCGCGTAGCTGAAATGCGATTCACCGCCGCTCGTGTAGCGCTTCCAGGCGGTAACGCTCCCGGCATGGAATGCGATCCGTGTATGACCAAGCGAGATGAGCTCTTCGACCAAGCGCCGCGCGATCGTCCGCTCATTGCGGTCAATGCTGTCCGTTTCGGAAAAGAGACCGCAGTCCCAGAATATCATCGGGATGTCGATGCGAGAAAGCATTGACGTAAGGCGCTCACCGTAGCCGGCATGGATGATCAGTCCGTCGAATATCCGGTCACGCAAGAGTGCCGGCAGCTCTTCGCCCCCGAGCTCTTTCATTTCAACGAGCATGGTATGATAGCTCTGCTTATAAAGCTCATGGCTGAGCCCGAGCAGGAACGGGTACTCATTATAATGCTGCACCTGCCCATCTGATGCATCGCTCAGCACAACGAAGCCGATGATGCGCGAGCGATTGAGCACAAGGGACTGCGCCGCTCGGCTCGGCTTATAGTTCATTGCGGCGGCGGTCTTTTTTATCCGTGCAACAAGTTTCTGGTCGTAGAGATCGCCGCGATCTCTATTGAGAATATGCGATACGGTGTTGATAGAAACACCGCATTTCTCCGCAATATCCTTAAGACGTATATTCATATGTTAGCGTTAATATAAATGAAATTATATCCTTTGTCAACTTGACTATTTCTTCTATGACATTATATTGTGTTAACGTTAATATGGAGCGCATATGCTAACCTTGGTATTCATTCGACACGCCGATCCCGATTACAAGAACGACACGATAACCGAGCGCGGCCATGCGCAGGCGAAAGCGCTCGGCGATGCGCTCACCGACACCCGTATCGATTCGATATACTGCTCGCCTCTCGGACGCGCGCAGGCGACGATGCGTTATGTCGCAGAACGCAAAGGGATGACATCGACGACGCTTGAGTGGCTTCGTGAACTTGACGGCTGCTACGGAAAGAACGAAGCGGGAGAGGGGCTGTGGGCGTGGAATCAGCATGGTGTCGACGCTTTCGCGAAAGGCGCTATAACGATGGAGAACTGGAAGGGGCTGGTCCCGTATGGCGAGAAGATGACCGATGTTTCTGCGAAACAGTACAGCGCATTCGATGATTTTCTTGCATCACGAGGCATGCACCGCGACGGCGTCCGGTATCGCATCGATACACACAATGATGAGGTGATATCATTTTTCTGCCATGAAGGTTTCATCAAAACGCTTCTGCCGCATCTTCTTCAGATACCGCTGCCGATAGTGTATTCCCAGTTTACGATCAATCCGTCGAGCAGGACGACGATAGTACTTGATGAGAAGAACGGATACGGCGTCTTCCATGCCAAAACCATCAATGATTGCTCGCATTATTACGATTGCGAGCAACTGACACGGGGGAAATGATGAAGCCGTTCACGCTAACCTGTTTTGAAACACCGAACACGGACCGCGGCGTAGGCCTTGCTCTCATGATTGAAACACCGGGCGGAAAGACGTGGCTCTACGACAGCGGCTGCGGATATCCGGCGGCCGGGGGCGGATGGGAAGGAAATTTCAACGCAGGGCGTGATATCATCGGCCCGTTCCTGAAAGAGAAGGGGATATCGAAACTTGACGGCATCATCGCAAGCCATGCGCATTACGACCACTTCGGCGGTTTTCTCTGGCTTGTCGATCAATTCCCGATAGACATGCTTATCGACAGTGGTTTTGATTTTTCCGGCGCTATGGATGCGAACTACTCCAAGGAGCTTGCTGATTATACCGCGCTCCGGAAACGGTTCCAGGCGAAAATGAATGCGTATCGTGCAGTTATCGCCGGCGACAGACTTGCGATCGATGACGCGCTTTCGATAGAGATCATCGCTCCCCCGAAAGGGTTCTTTCCGGACCCTCATCCTGAGAAGCGGCCGCCGAACGATCCTGCATCGCATTATCTCCTCAATTCGAACGCGGTGATACTGAAGATCACTCATGGGAATGTGTCATTCCTGCTTGGAGGCGACATTGAGAAGGAAGATCAGGTGGATCTCCTTCTGCCGTCCGTTACACTTGGAGCGTTGAAGTGCGATGTACTCATCGCGCCCGCTCACGGCATTCATGCGGCAAAAGAATTCGCGGAGGCGACACGGCCGTCGACCACCATTATCAGCATTTACGAACGATATGTGAATACGAACTGCCCAGGTCGAAAAGTCTATGCTGACGCAGGTTCGAATGTGTATGCAACGGGGATACACGGCAGGATCAGCGTTGTATCCGATGGGACAGGGTATTCAGTACATACGCAAAACAGCAAGTAGACGCGAAAGCGGTCCGGAGAACACATGGCGAACTATCCCAATCATCAGCGAATAACGAGAGCGGCGATATCGGTTCAGCCGGTATGGATACGCTCGCTGCTCGGAACACAGGCGAAACGTCTCGGCGATCACTATTGCCTTTACGGCGATCTTGTCGTAAGCGGGAAGCCCTCAGAGCGCAAAGTCATGGAACGATTCATGACAATGCCCGATGGTAAGCGTGCCGTCATGGGGCCGGCATCGCTGGATGAGCGGGAGAACTGCCGCGTATGGAACAAAGAGTTCTCATTCTGGTACGCCGCGATATCGGCCGCTATACGCCGGAAGAGGATGGCTGACGCAGCACAGTATCTCGGCGTAATTGCTCACGCACTCGGTGATACAACAGCGCTCGCGCATCCGCTTTCACACTCAGAGGGGCTGCGTATGGAGCTCATCAAGCGGCTGTTCCCGACAAATAAAAAGTACCGATACATGAGTCTCCATAATCTGCTTGAGAATCTGCCGACATCGTTCTCGATACGCGGCCACCGTCCGGTACTTCTCGGCGCATCCGCTGAGGAGGCTGCATTTTTCACCGCACAGGAAATGGTGCGTCTGACGACGCGAACGCTTGCAAAATTGCCCAACGCTATAAAAAAACTTTATGCAGACGATATCCCAGCGGTACAGCGTATTGCCGGTGATGCGTACGCTGACAGTGCGCGTATCTATGCCGACATCATGTATACCGCGTTCTCAATGGCATGCGGAAAGGCAGGGCGAGGCTCACTGCCGAAGACGGTATGTCTTGATCCGCTTGTGCCGTCCTCAATGAGCGGCTGGAGCCCGCATCCCTATTTTTTCAAGCCGCTGTACGATGCACCCTGTAATTTCGACCGGCGTATGGAGCCGTTCCCGCTCATGCTTCAGGCCGGTGCTCGGAAAAAGGAATATGCGCATGGTTTCGGTATGGGTGTGACATCATATATCGAATACAGCCTCCCGGCGGGGGTGTTCAGACGTTTCTCGTGCATTATCGGATTGAACGCGGGGCTTGCGGAACGCACGGCTGTTTCTGTCGCGGTCACTGACGGGAAACGTTCTCTATTCAAAAAGACGTTCCGGTCGGTACGTGATATCGAAGTCCTTGATATCGATCTTGCCGGCGTACGATCGCTTCGTTTCGAGACAACGGGTGCGGGGAAGTATGAGAAATTCGGTACCGTGGACGGTCATGTGGTTGTCGCAGACCCGGTGCTGATGAGGTGAAGGGGGACATCAATGAATATCAGAACTTGTGCTGCCATTTTTGCAGCAGGGATGCTGTGCGCTGCAGAAGGATCGTTCGTTGTGCTTTTTAATCATCCGTCAGCGGTGACCACGGGTGTCTCGGAAGATGTGGCGGCAAAATTTACCGCGAATGCAGGGCCGGAAACGAATCACGGACAGAATTCGGTGTTGAACCCATGGATACGAACCAATACCGTCTCGCTCATCCCAGTAAAACTTGCAACAATAGCGGAGCAGGTACTGCAGACTGACATGCTCGGCCGTAATGAACGTTCGCTGCGTGCTGAAAACGGATTTGTTACGCTTGCTGTCGGCGACGAACCGGTATATGTGATCGAACGCAAATAGCCGCATGGCTGACTCGGGGGGCTACGGTGTTTTTCCAAAGTGCGGCCGTTATGCTTTCCTCTTCAAGACTGAAGGGAAGAGTGTCTGTATCCTGGAAAGTGAGCGGGATGCGCCGGCCCATCGTTCGTGCTTCTTTTCGCCGGGCAGTATGTACGATCATGCGTTGCCCGTTCATACAGGCAGCTTTTCAAGCGCGACACATATCTTCGTAAGCTCCAGGTCAAGTATGTTCATGCGCGTCTCGATCATTTTCATTTCCTCGGATAATATCTTGATGTCTTCCGAACGCAGTGAATCCATGAATAACTCCTTCCTGATGGTGTGCAATATAATAATAAGGAGCGGGGCGGTTTTTAGATTTGGGAGGGATTGGTGGGACCGCCCCGCCCTTATTATTTGCCTGGTGAACCGAACGCCGTGACGAGTTCCGGCTTGTATTCGCCCGAACGTACGGCTATCTCGCGCCGTGCCACTGCCGTGCCGCGACAGATGGTGCATTCTTTCCTTCGCGCCACTTCGTAGGTAACGCGTATCTTACCGCCTACGAAATACGATGTTTTCCGCGTATTGTCCATGATGCGCGACATATGTTCGTGACAGAACAGGCACCGTGCTGTTTCCGCATTGAATGAATCCTTCGTGAGATACATGATGACTCCCTTTAATCAGCTTACGTTCAGTCGTATGACGGCTATGACCTTCCCTGCGATGGACACTTCCGGCGCACGTATCGGCTCATAGTCGTCGTTCTCCGGCTTAAGCGTAATGCCGTCCTTGCCGCGGAAGAATCGCTTTACGGTGACATCGTCTGAGCCGGTGCTTTCGTTGCGGTATGTTGCTACGACAATGTCCCCGTTATTGGCATCCTGTGCCGGTTTCACGAGGATATAGTCCCCTTCGGAGATATGCGCGTTTATCATGGAATCGCCCTTGACCTTCATGAGAAAAACGCCGTCTTCACGCGCGATGAATTTCGGGAAGAGGAAACGGTCTTCCACAGCCTCGGCGGCTATCATATTCTCGCCGGCGCGTACCATGCCGACGAGGGGCACATCGATGAGATCATCCGTGCTTTCGCTGACATGGGACAATACCTCAATGCCGCGAGCACGTCGCCCCGCCTTGCGTATATGACCTTTTTTTTCCAGCGCGCTCAGGTGGCTCGTAACCGCCGTAGGTGAGGCGAAGTTGAATTTCGTCATTATCTCCTGTACGGTGGGGGGATAGCCGTTATCCCGTGTGAAATCATTGATGAAATCGAGTATTTCCTGCTGTTTTTCGGTCAATTCTTCTGGCATACTGTACCTTTAGATACTGTTGTTAAATACACTGTATAAATATACAATAGAATCGATGTTTTGTCAAGTGGAAATCGTAATTTTTTTTATTACCGAAAAAGGAGAGAACAGCGGGTTGCAACCCGCTGTTCTCTATCGCGCGCATGCACCGTCTTTGTGCACGGAATATCGCGCTGACGGGCAAATGTTCATTAGATGAAATATGGAAAGCCATGCGCATGCATTCTGAAAGCAGCATCGAAGGTATTGTTGGCACACGGCTTGCAATCTTGTACTCGTCAATAAATCTACGGAGGTGCATCATGAAAAAGATGTTCATGCTCGCTGGTGTTATGCTTGCGGGCGCCGTCGGGGCCTTTGCGCAAAGTGCACCGACGATCAATTCCGGGGACACTGCATGGATACTCACGTCATCGGCACTGGTGCTGCTTATGACCGTGCCGGGCCTTGCATTGTTCTACGGCGGTCTCGTGCGGAAGAAGAATCTTCTGTCGACGATCTACTACAGCCTTGGATCGGCGCTCATCGTAAGCGTGCTCTGGGTGGCAGTCCAGTACTCGCTCGCGTTCGGCTCGTCGATCGGCGGCATTATCGGTAATGTGAACAAGGCGTTCATGGGCGGCGTCACCAAGGACTCGCTCACGTTCACGGTGCCTGAATTCGCGTTCTCGATGTTCCAGCTCATGTTCGCCATCATCACCGTCGGCCTTGTGTCGGGTGCCGTGGTGGAGCGGATAAAGTTCAGCGCGTGGGTGATATTCATCATCCTCTGGTCGCTTCTCGTCTATGCCCCGCTTGCGCATTGGGTATGGGGCGGCGGCTGGCTCTCGGGCGGCGCCGAAGGAACGAGCATCATCGGAAAGCTCTTTGGCGTGAAAGGATATTCGAACGCGCTCGACTTCGCAGGCGGCCTTGTAGTGCATACCTCATCCGGCGTATCGGCGCTGGTTGCAGCGATAGTGCTCGGCCCGCGTGTGCGGCACGGCAAGGATGTTCCGGTGCCCAACAGCATACCGTTCACCTTCATCGGTGCAGGACTGCTCTGGGTGGGCTGGTTCGGGTTCAACGGAGGGAGTGCGCTTGCTGCCAACGGTCTTGCGGCGAATGCGTTCCTTGTGACCAACACCGCGGCTGCGATGGCCGGTGTGACCTGGCTTGCGATAGAATGGATAATGCATAAGAAGCCCACGGTAGTCGGCGCATCGACCGGTCTTGTTGCGGGGCTTGTTGCGATAACCCCGGCGTCCGGTTTCGTCGATGTGCGTGCGGCGCTCGTGATAGGATTTGTCGTGAGCATTGTCTGCTATCTCTTTATCGCGGTGATAAAGAAGGCGCTCGGTTATGACGATGCACTCGATGCTTTCGGCGTACACGGTGTCGGTGGTATCTGGGGCGCTATTGCGACCGGTATATTCGCCAACCCGGCGATAGGGTTCTATTTTGACGGGACCACCCCGGCTGCGGGGCTCCTGTACGGGAATGTGAAGCAGCTTCTCATGCAGCTTACCTCGGTAGGCGCTGCGATAGTGTGGTCGGTGGTAGGTACGCTTCTCATCCTCGGCTTCATAAAGCTCATCAATGGGCTCCGTGTAGCGCCGCAGGAAGAGTTGTACGGGCTCGATCTTACCCTGCACGGCGAGAAGAGCAACGGGACGCTGCCGTAACGGCGCGAAGGAGTAGCATATGAAAAAGATAGAAGCGATACTGCGTCCGGAAAAGCTCGACGACGTGCTCGATAAGCTCGAAGAGCTCGGTTACTCGGGGCTTACCGTCGGCGCCGTCGAGGGACATGGGCGGCAGAAGGGCATCGTTGAGATGTTCCGCGGCAAGGAATACAATCTCAAGCTGATACCGAAGGTGAAGATAGAGATCGTCGCGAAGAACGGTTCAGTGGAGAAGATAGTGAATGCCATCGTCGAGACGGCGTACACCGGGAATGTCGGCGACGGGAAGTTATTCATACTCCCTGTCGATGACGCGGTGCGCGTGCGCACGAAGGAGCGCGGCGAAGGGGTCATCTGACGTCCGCGTACTGCATCGAAAGCAAAGGCCGCTTCCCATACGGGAGGCGGCTTTTTTGTTCGGCGTATCGCGGAGCTGCCTCATCGATGTCCGGTTCCGACGGCAGCTTTCATCGCCTTCACTCTCTGATATGCGCCCGCATGGCATGAATACCTTCAAGCGATCGGATCATCCGGAACGCCTCATTGAGGAGTTGCCGCACACGTTCCCGTGTGAGCGACATGAGCGTTCCCGTTTCCTCAAGACTGCGCGAGGGGCTGCCGTCAAGACCGAAGCGCAGCGTGACCGCCGTTCGCTGGCGCTCATTGAGGGAACTGAGCATACGTGCGACCGATCCCCTGAGGAGTGATATGAACGCCGCTTCCAGATGACAATGTCCGAATATTCTCCGTCACTTGTTTCGCTGTGCACGGTGTTCGGCGGTACGCAGATGATGCGCTGCGGCGCGAACGCAATGGCCGTGTCTCGTGCGGTGAGCGTACCGCTGCCCGAGAGATAGATATTAAACTGCCATGTCGGGTGCTCGTGCTCGGGGAAATGTTTCGTCACCGTATACGGCGCCGCTTTCATGAAAAGGGCCATGCTCGCAGTATAGGAAAAAAACGCCCGTTTGTCCATCCGGAGGGGGAGGACAGGTGTCACTTTCGTACAACGATGTCCTATTCATCCAAGACAGGATGGATATCCTGTGATATACTAACGGCATCGTTCTTGAAGAGGAGTTCTACATGGCACCCATACGCATCGGCCTTGTCGGCGTCGCCGGTTTCGGGGAATCGCATCTGAAATCGATAGCTTATTGCGAGGAAAAAGGCGTCGCGCGCCTTCTGGCCGCGGTGATACGCAACCCTGAAAAGGACGCCGCCCGGGAAGCCGAGCTCCGTGCCAGGGGTGTGCGCATCTACCGGAATTATGAGAAGATGTATCAGGACGAGATGGGCAAGCTCGATCTCATCGCCATTCCCTGCGGCATAGATCAGCATGAGGAATTATCGATACGCGCGCTTACGGCAGGATATCATGTGATGTGCGAGAAGCCCGCTGCCGGTACGGCCGCTGAAGTGGAGCGGATGAAGGCTGCCGCCGATGCCTCCGGGAACATACTCGCGATAGGTTATCAGAACATCTATTCGCCGTCGATACAGGCGGTCAAGAACGCCGTACTCGCAAAACGCTTCGGCAGGCTCATCAAGGCGAAGACCTATGTGCTCTGGCCGCGCTCGAGCGCGTACTATAAACGCAACGGATGGGCGGGGCATATTCGCTTCGCCGGTAAGGCGGTGCACGATTCGCCGATGCAGAACGCTGTCGCGCATTTTCTCAACAACATGCTCTATGTCGCCGGGAGGACGCATGACGCAAGCGCGAACCCCGTCTCCGTCTACATGGAGAATTATCGGATAAAAGAGATAGAATCCGCCGACACGCAGTTCATACGCGTCATCACCGATGCAAAGGTCCCCGTATCGTTCATCGCAAGCCATGCCTGCGCAGAGCAGTTCGGACCGGTGACGGAGTTCATCTGCGAGAAGGGGAAGATGGTCTGGACAGGGCAGAGCAAGGCGGACTTCTATCGCGCGAACGGCAAGGGATATGAACTCGTCGAGACCATCGATAATGGGAAGATACCGCTCCATCATCTCGTGTTCATGAACGTCTGCGAGGCGATAGAGAAAGGAACGAAGCCGCTCACCACGATAGCGAACGCCATGCAGCAGGTCATCTGTATCGATAATGGGTTCCGCTCATCGGGCGGTGTTGTCGTCGTCGATATGAAATACGGGAAGAAGCTGCCCATAGAAAAAGAGGCATACAATCCGAACCTTGATGTATCCAACGAGCACAATGCGGTCATCACCGGTATCGAGGATACGGTGAAGGCGATGTTCGATGAGGATAAGGGCTTTTTCGAGATGAAGCTCCCGTGGGCGAAGAAGAGCAGGACGATAGTGCTCGCAGCGAAAAAGGCGAAACCGGCCCCTGGGAAAAAACCGAAAGGGAAAAAGAGAAGACGTTGAGGGGAAATCAGGAAAGGAATATTTAACCACGGAGCTCACAGAGGGAAAGGCCGAGAAGACGTTGGGGCTACAATGAATATATTTTTTGTTGGCCGGGCAATGCTCAATTCTCCGTGTTCTCTGTGCCCTCTGTGGTTGCTCTTTCTTATGTGCTATTGCGCTCTGTTGATCCTGCGCTTGAGGAATTCGAAATTCGATATGCGTATATCCGGCACGCCTTCGTTCCCCGTGATGAGCCTGCCCTTCGAGTCGAATGACAGGAGCAGATGATTGCCGCGCAGGCTCAAGTCCTCTATCCCTGCAAGCGACAATCGCTCGCGGATTATTTCGATGCAGCGGCGGTATACCTCTTCGGTGATGACGCCTTTGCGGAGCGCCCGCAGCGCATCGATGCCTTCGTAGTAGTCATCATCGATGGCGGCGAGCTTCTCATCCGGTCCGTTCCAGTAGCCCCAGATGCTGATGTAGTCATGATGCTGCGTAAAGAGGGGGTTTCCGTCCGGCATGACGACAGGCGCATGGCTTTGATAGCGGCTCATATCGGACATGCCCTCGGGAATGGCGGTATGCGAACCGGCCATGTACACCGCCCGCGGATATATCGTGAATATCCCCTTCTCGGTCAGTTCGAGTGCGATGGATATTTCCTCGAACGGGCTGTTATACCCGTACTGCAGTATCTTGTTCTCTTCATCGATGGACGGGTCCATGTCGGGCTTCATGCCCGCATGCGACAGCTTCCAGACAATATGGATATTGTCCTTCGTGACCGTGTGATAGATCTCCCGCGTCATCGATATTTTTGTCTTCGGCGTGTTCTCCCATCGCTCCGGCAGAAAATAATCGAAAAGCAATGGATCTCGTCCGACCACCCAGAGCCGCCCCTCGGTGCTTTCCGCGTGACCGTAGACATAGTCCACGCCGAATATCGATACCTGCTTCAGATGCGGGTATGATGACAGGTCCGGCACGGTAGTAAACCGGTCGCGCTGGCGCTTGAGGTAGTTCTGCCGCTTCTGCCGCTTGATGACGGCGTCATTTTCGCTGGTGTGAGCGAGCAGTTCATAGTCGATGAGGGCGCGTACCGGCATCCCGGATGCGTCCCGTGTATATCCTTCCTTCTCATCCGGTTTCAATATGATGTGATGCGGTTTTCTGTCGCGTACGAGGAAACCGATGCCGCGGAGCATATCGTCCATTTCCACGGTGATCCGTTCCATTTCTTCCGCACTGATGATCTGTTTCTCGCACATGACGGCGGCGTCCATTCCGGGCAGCCACTGATAGATGACCGCGTAGGAGCGGTTCATGTCAAGGGCGATCTCCTTATGGGACGCTATTTTGTAATTCATCCGGTATTCTTCGCGGCCGCTCTGCCAGAGCTCGACGGTCTCCCGGGGTACGTAGATAGCGAGCGGTTTCTGCAGCGCGAGGTGAATGTCGTAGCAGCGGACGGCATCGCGTAACTCCATGACAAGCGAGAATTCCTCAAAGGGGCTGTTGAATTCGGCATTGGCAAGCTCGTTCATGTAGGTGTCCACGGGTACCGCCATGCCCATGCGGTTCCATTTGAGGACGATATCCGCGAATTGACCCTGCATATCCTTGGTGCGTACCTTATAGAGGCAGCTTGTACCGGATAGGCGTGTGGAATTGTTCTTGAACCATGCTTCATCGGTGAGGAAATTCCCCGGCATGAGAATATCCGCAAGGGGCATGCCGAATTCGGTCAGGTACATATCGGCATTATCGACCTTTCGATGATGATATTCGACGTTCAGTATCGTTGTTCTTTCATGTTCCATTGCCGGGCACCTTGACCGCTGAGAAACGTATTACGAATGCAAGTATAGGTGCAATGAGATGGACTGTCAAATCAGTGTCCCCTCTGTTCGTTCACCGGATATTGCAGCGTACTGCGCTTGTAAAAAAAGCGTCCTTGGATATAATGGAGGCCCGTTGTTTCGGGCAGTATGAAAGAAAAAGAGATAGAGTCAACGACATTCACCGGCACCGGCGCCAGCGCCGGCATCGTTATCGGGAAGGCATTTCTCTATCACAACGACAACATCGTCGTCGAGGTGTACGATATACCCGAATCGAAGGTAAAATCCGAGATACGCCGGCTTGAGACCGCCGTACGGGAATCGAAGGATGAGATACTATCGCTTAAGGGTAATTACGACAAGGACGTACAGAAGGACGTCACCGAGATACTCAAATCGCACATTCAGATCCTTGAAGATACGGTCGTATTGAACGAAGTCCGCGATGAGATAAAAAAGCAGCGCAAGAACGTCGATCACGTGTACAACGAGATCATGATGCGCTTCGTCTCGCGGCTCACGGCCATTGATAATCCCATCCTCAAGGACCGCGTCCACGACATCATGGACATACGCAACCGCGTGCTGCGCCACCTGATCAGGGACCGGGATATCGTTCAATCGCCGAAGCTCGACGAGCCGGTCATCGTCGTCGCGCATAATCTTACGCCGTCGGACACGCTGCACCTTGACAGGAATTTCGTGCTCGGATTCGCCGTCGATATCGGCGGCGACACATCGCACAGCGCCATACTCTCGCGTTCGCTCGGCATACCCGCCGTCGTCGGTCTTGTGAACATCAGCACCCATGTCAAGCAGGGTGATATGCTCATCCTCGACGGCATACACGGCGATGTGATAGTCAACCCGCCGGAGAGCATACTCCGCGAATACGAGACGATGCGCGAGATATTCACGCATTTCCAGAAAGAGCACATACGCCTTTCCGGCGTGCCCGCGGTGACCGTGGATAAACGCGTCATCAAGGTCGAGGCGAACATCGAGGACCCCGACGACGTCGCTGATGTGAAGAAATTCGGCGCCGAGGGCATCGGGCTTTACCGTACGGAATTCCTCTACATAAGCCGTGACCGCTACCCGAGCGAGGAAGAACAGTTCATCAATTACCGCAAGGTGATAGAGTCGTTCACCAAAGAGCCGGTCACGATACGCACCCTCGATCTCGGCGGCGATAAATTCATATCGGCCGATGTCGTTAATACGAACGTCGATGAGAACCCGTTCCTCGGCTGGCGTGCGATACGCTTCTGCCTCGCGAACCCGGAGATATTCCGTACGCAGCTGCGTGCGATACTCCGCGCATCGCATTTCGGGGCAACGAGCATCATGTTCCCCATGGTGAGCGGCGTCGATGAGCTCGAACAGGCGCTCGGCCATCTTGCTGCGGCGAAGGAAGAGCTTGCCGCACGCACTATCCCCTTCGACAGCGAGGTGAAGGTCGGCATCATGGTGGAGATACCGTCGGTGGCGATAATGTCGGAAAAGTTCGCGCATAAGGTCGACTTCTTCAGCATCGGGACGAACGATCTCATTCAATATACGCTCGCCTGCGACAGGACGAACGAAAAGATAAGCTATCTGTACGATCCGCTCAATCTTTCCGTGCTCTCGCTCATCAAGCGCACCGTTGAGAACGGGCATGCGGCGGGAATACCGGTGGCCGTCTGCGGCGAAATGGCGGGGCAGCCGCTCTATTCATGCGTGCTCGTCGGCCTCGATGTCGATGTCCTTTCCATGGCGCCGCCCGTGATACCGGACATGAAGCGCGTCATCCGCGGGCTGGATGCGGGCGAGTGCAGGGCGCTCGTCGAGAGGCTTTTCGCGTCCGAGCGTTCGTCCGATGCGAGGCGGCTCGTCATCGAGTTCATGCAGCAGAAATTCCCCGAGATCATTACGCGGGCGGTGAAGCCGGGCGAAACGGCGATCGCGCATGACCGGTGAGCGCCATGCGCCCGTCCGCCACTTTTCTTGACATCATTCATCCTGAGAACCTGAAGCTTACCCTTACCGCCAAGCCGTGCAAGCAGAGCCAGAACGCATCATGGCATATCAATAATCCTTCCGGGTACAAGGACTATGATCTCTTCGTCTGTTACGGCGGTGCGGCGGAATTCACGGCGAACGGCACGGTACATCTTCTTACGCCGGGGCATGCCTTCCTCGCTACACCGGGGATGTCGCTCTATACCGCGGTGCACGGCAGGGATAATTTCGAGGCCATCGCCCAGCATTTCGAGCTGAAACTGTTCGGCACCGTCGATTTCTTTTCGCTGATAAAATTCTCGCCGACAGCGAAATTCACGAATTGGGACTATGTGCGCGCGGCGTTCACGCGCTATGAGTCGCTCAATGAGAGCGAGGAAAAGAGCATACTGCAGCAGAGCCTTTTCTCATCGGTGCTCGCGGAGTACATCTATGATTCGTATCTCTCGGAGAACGAGACGGTCATCGATCATAATTACTTTTTCATCATCAAGATGATGAGCTATATCGACAGCCATCTGGCCGATGATAATGCCGTCGCCGAGGCGTTCTCGCTCTCGCCGTACGGATATGATTACACCGCGACGCTCTTCAAGAAATATGTCGGCGTAACGCCGAAGAAATACTTCCTTAACATGCGGCTGCGTCAGAGCAAGGACCTTCTCCTGCAGGGGTACAGCGTTCGCGAAGCGGCGATAAATTCGGGTTTCAAGGATGAGCTCTATTTCAGCCGTCTGTTCAAGAAGTACGAGCATGTATCGCCGAGCGAATATAAGCAGGCGGCAACATCGGATAAAGCGAGCGCGTGATCTCCTCTATAATACGTCCAGGGAGAAGACAGGATTACAGCGAAAAGCACGAAAGCCGTAGCGAGTATCTGCATTTTTTTGTGATTTTCGTTGTTTATTGATGGATTCTTGGTGTTCTACGCTTGGGGCGTTTCTATCGTCTGCGTTATTTCCGTTCGGGGATCACAAGGGACATTCGTCGTTCTTCCATCGATACGATATCGATCGTCAATTCCACGCATGGCGGCAGGATATGGCGTATCGTATCGCCCCATTCGATGAAGGTGATGCCCCGTATTGCTATTGATTCGCGCAGGCCGATGGAATCGAACGCGTCATCGCCGGAGAGGCGGTACACATCCACATGGCGCAGCGGCATGCGTTCGCCGCGGAAGGTCACCATGTATTCATTGAGTATCGTGAACGTAGGGCTTGCTGCTTCGCTGTCGGCATTGAGCAGCTCCGCCACCGCGCGCACGAGCGTCGTTTTTCCCGCACCGAGCGGGCCGATGAGAAGGATGATATCATCCGGTTCAATGAGCGACACGAGCTTCTCGGCGAATGCCGGCATCGCATCGAGCACAACAGACGCATCGATATTCATTTTTGGGAGTTGAGCGTAAGCCGCCCGGTGAGATCGGCGATGTTCTTCATGTTCTTCCCGTCGATGATGCGGTCCAGATCGCGGCATATCGTGTCGGGAAGGTTCGGGGTTATCATGGATGCGGTGCCGATGCTCACGGCAGTCGCCCCGGCGAGCATGAACTTCACCACGTCGTCGGCATTCGATACGCCGCCGCCGCCGATGATGGGTATGCTCACCGCTTTCGATGCTCGGTAGACAAGGCGAAGCGCAATGGGGCGTATCGCCGCGCCGGAAAGCCCTCCCTGGTTATTGCCGAGCATTGGCCGTTCGGTACGGATATCTATCTCCATGGCGGGGATGGTGTTGGTAAGCGATATGATGTCTGCGCCGGAATCGGCAGCGGTTTTTGCAAGCTCCTCGATGCCGAACACCGCCGGAGGGAGCTTGACGATGATGGTCTTCTTCGTAGCCTTTTTACATGAAGCGATCATCTTCTTCAATACTTCGTTATCCTCGAAGAAGAGTTTGTTCTTCCCGTGAACGTTCGGGCAGCTGACGTTCAGTTCGAATGCCGCTATCTCGCGGAAGCGTGTAAGACGCTTGACGACGGCCGCATATTCATCCGCGGTATCGCCGACGACATTGGCGATGAGCGGTACGCGGATCTTTTTCAGTTTCGGTATTATCGACTTTTCGAAATGGTCTATCCCTTCATTGGCAAGGCCTATCGCATTGAGCACGCCTGCCGGCGTTTCAACGATGCGCGGGGGCATATTCCCCGTGCGTTTTTTCATCGACACCGCTTTGAGCGCTATGGCGCCCACGTTCTTCTGATCGAAAAAATCGCTTATTTCGCCGTGACCGGCCGTACCGGAAGCGAGGATTATCGGTTTTTTGAGCTCGATATCGCCGAGCGCGATTTTCAGATTCGCCATTGGGGGATTATATCATGGCAAAGTCGCATCTGCAACCGAAGTAATTGAAATTGTCCAATTCGGCATGGAGCGTACCGACAAGAACATCACCGCTTTGAATCGCATACGCTGCAACCTGTCCCTGATAATCGGCGTGAATATGCGGCACATGAGGCTTCTCGTCATCGCGAAAGAACATACGGATCAGTAAGCCGTAGAACATAGGAATTGTCGGCATGCAACAATTCCTCCCGTAGTATTGCTTGCGTCTACCATATCTCGAAACATTTTACAAGGAAATGACAGGGATTCGGCGGGTGGTGTACTGGCGGGCATGGAAGGGATGACGGCCTTGCAGGCAAGCTCCTGCCCGTTACTGAACAACCGGAAGTGTCAGGCCAGGAAGAAGTCAATTACGTTAGCGCATTAGACGATGCATGGATGGACGGGCGTAAAGAAGTGCAACTAGAGAATAGGCGCCCGGCGGTCAATGCCGCGTACATTATCACGGTCCTCGCAGAACATCCTGGTCACTTTTTCCACGCATTCCTCGTACTGTTGGTGCGAGAGCAAGCGCGAGGCCAAGTCATCGGCGAGCATTCGAAGCATGAGGTAGAACATGTGTATCCTCCTGTCATAGGGGATCGTTCTCTTTGATTATCGGTGTTTCATGCCGTGAGGGAAAGT
>JBBTBY010000086.1 GCA_038043445.1 Spirochaetota bacterium | reverse complement strand
CGGCCGTAGCGCTTGACCCCGATGTGATCATCATCGCGGACATGGGTATTGCCGGCGGTGACGAGGCACGTCGATGGAGAATGCACATGTCGCTCGCCGCGGTGAGAAGCAATGCCATTCATATAATCGAGCCGTACGGCATCTGCAGCACGACGGTTGCGGCCTTCCCGTCAGCGGTCAAGTCCATCGCGAAGCTCATTCATGGCGGGGCGAAATAGACGATGCAAAGAACAGTGTCCTGGATCCTTGTGTGCGCGGTGCTTTGTGCTGCGCTTGTGGTCATCGCGATCATATCGCTTGTCACAGGCTCGACGCATATCCCATTCCTATCGATACCGTCGATACTCTTTTCCGCAGATTCCATCGATCGCTCCATCATTCTCGGTATTCGGCTTCCGCGCATGCTCCTTGCTTTTGCCGTGGGCGGCAGTCTTTCCATTTCAGGCGTCATCCTGCAGGGGATGTTCCGTAACCCGCTCGTGGAGCCGTATACGCTCGGCATTTCCGGAGGCGCGGCGCTGGCAGTGTGCGTGAGCATAGTCCTCGGCCTTTCGCGCACGTTCGGTGCATATGCGCTGCCGGCGGCCGGCTTTCTCGGCGCATTGGCCGTCGTATTCCTTCTGTATACGGTAAGTTTGCGGCGCGGCGTCATCCGCATCCAGGGACTGCTCCTTACCGGCGTCATGATAAGCTTCGTCGTGTCATCGCTCATCATGCTTTTCATGGCGCTTGCGAAAAGCGACGATCTGCAGGGGATAATATTCTGGACCATGGGCTCGCTCGACCGGACGAACAGCGCGCTCATCGGCATAGCGCTCGCTGCGGCAGTGATCGGGCTTATCGCATCGCTCGTTTTCGCACGGGACCTCAACGCGCTTCATCTCGGTGAAGAGGATGCGCTCCATCTCGGCGTGAACATCGAATTCACGAAACGTGCGCTCTTCATCATAGCATCGCTCCTGACCGGCATAGCGGTGGCGGTGGCCGGCGTCATCGGTTTCGTGGGACTTCTCATGCCGCATTTCATGAGGCGCATCGTCGGGTACGATCACCGCGTGCTGCTTATCGCGTCCTTCCTTTCGGGTGCCGCCTTCCTCATGCTGTCCGATACGGTAGCGCGCATCATCATCGCACCGCTCGAACTGCCTGTCGGTGTCATCACCGGTATCGCCGGGGGTGTACTGTTCATCATCCTGCTCTCGGGGAAGAAGACGATATGACGGCTGTTACATTACAGAATGTCGCAGCGGGGTATGACGACGGGTTCTCCATTGCGGTGAACACGGCGATCCCTCAGAACAGCATTACGGGCATCATCGGGCCCAATGGCTCCGGCAAGACGACGCTCTTACGGACGATAAGCCGCTCGCTTACGGTGAAGAGCGGTGCCGTTATCATCAATGATACGCCGCTTTCCGCAATCGACCAGCGCTCGCTCGCGCGCATCATCGCCGTCGTGTCGCAGGAAGTGAGCGCCGAATCGATATCGGTACGCGATTTCGTCCTCCTCGGGCGCATGCCGCATATGAAGCCGATGCAGTTCTTCGAGACAGCCCGCGACAGGGCGATAGCCGAGCGATACATGAAGCTCACCGGTGTTGACTGTCATGCGGAACACTATCTCTCCGCGATGAGCGGCGGTGAGCGGCAGCTTGCATCGATAGCCCGCGCGCTCGCGCAGGAGCCGTCGATCCTCCTTCTCGATGAACCGACATCGCATCTCGATATCACTCATCAGGTGAAACTTCTCGATCGTATACGAAGGCTCAAGCGCGAACTTAACCTTACCATCATTATGACGATACATGACCTTAACCTCGCATCCGAATACTGCGATAATCTCGTGCTCATGAAGGGCGGGCGCGTTATTGCCGAGGGTGAGCCGTCATCAGTGCTTACTTATCAGACCGTCGAGGCGGTATACGACACCGTTGTCATCGTGAAAGAGAACCCGATATCGAAGAAGCCGTACGTGTTCGTGGTGCCGGGGGATGAGGATGCAAGGATCGCATATGAAAAAAATCCGCAGACGGGGTCATCACTCGACTTCCCCCTCGATAAGGCGGGGATTGGGGACACCCCTCCGCTGCGGAAAAAAAATAACAAGGGAGTGATATGAAACTCAACGAATGCCTCTCAAAGATCTCGCCAGCGGGTGCCGTACTCGCTGAAAAAGCGAAACACAAGATCGACTTCAAGACGAAACCTGTCGGATCGCTCGGCGTACTGGAGGATATCGCGCTCAAAATGTCCTCGATACAGAATTCGCTCGATCCGGTGATCAACGGCCGCCGCATGTTCGTGTTCGCGGGCGATCACGGTATCACCGCCGAGGGTGTATCTGCATTCCCCGCAGCGGTAACACCGCAGATGGTCATGAACTTTCTCGCTGGCGGCGCCGCGATAAATGTACTTTGCCGTCACGCCGGCATCGATATCGGCATCGTTGATATGGGTGTGAATTTCGATTTCAAAAGCGCACATGGACTTATCGACAGGAAGGTCGCTAAGGGCACGAAGAACTTCCTCCGCGAGAACGCCATGAGCGAGGTGGAAGCCGCTCGTGCGATCGAGAACGGTATCGCGGTATTCATCGATGCGTACAATGCGAAAAAATTCGGCATTGTCGGCGTCGGGGATATGGGCATCGGCAATACGACATCGGCGTCAGCGATAATAGCGACGATAACCGGCGCATCCGCTGCGGACGTTACCGGGCGCGGCACCGGCATCGACGACAAGGGGCTGTCGAACAAGATCGATATCATCGAACGCTCGCTATCGGAAAGATCGCCCGACCCGAAAAACGCGCTTGATGTTCTCATGAAGGTCGGCGGCTTTGAGATAGCGGGCATCGCCGGCTGTGTGCTTGCTGCGGCAGCGCATCGCGTGCCGGTGGTGCTTGACGGCATCATCTCAACAGCTGGGGGGCTGATCGCCCATACGTTCAATCCCTCGGTGAGCGATTATCTTTTTTGCGCACACCGCTCCGTCGAGAAAGGACAGACGCTTGCGCTCAAAAAAATGGGCGTGTCGCCGCTCCTCGACTTCAGCTTGCGTTTAGGTGAAGGTACCGGCGCGGCATTAGCCATCCCGATAATCGATGCAGCATGCGCGATAATGCGGGATATGGCATCGTTTGAATCGGCAGGAGTGACGAATAAAGAGTAGCGAATAACGCGCGAAGCGAGGGAAGCCCGTGAGAATCGGGCGCTGACCCGCAGCTGTAAACCGCGATGATCCGCGCCAAACGCCATTGTCCATGAACGGATGAGAAGGCGGCGCAGGATGCGGCAAGCCAGAAGACCTCAACGCGCGTTCGAAAATAAAAACCTCTCGAAGGTATAAGGAGGCCGTTATGGTTTTGGAAAAGACAGGATAGCAGGAATTTACCCCTTTCCTCTCTAAGAAGGGGAAAGGGGTGCCCGAAGGGCGGGGATAGGGGTTGCTCCCAGAAAAAACAAAACAAGGAAAAAAAATGAAAACCAGAATTCTCATCTCTCTCATCATTGCATCAGCTTCAATAACGCTGACAGCTCAGACAACGAACAAGACTTCGCTCATGACTACGAATACTGTCACCAATGCCGCTGCAGCATCGACTGCTGTGCCGGCGGTTAAAGCCGATACGGAAGGCGCCGATGTCGTCGTCACCGCGAACCGTATCGAAACGCCGCGATCGCAGGTGGGATCGAGCGTTACCGTGATCACCGCCGATGACATTAAAAAGTCCGGCGCAAAGGAGGTGCAGGGCGCGTTGCGTACCGTGGCCGGCATCACAGCATCACAGAACGGCGGTTTTGGTTCGACGGCGTCGATATTCCTGCGCGGGCTCGGTTCCTCGCGCGTGCTCGTCATGATAGACGGTATCGCGGCGAACAGTGCGGCGACGTCCGACCACTCCTTCGGTTTTGCGCATGTACCGGTCGACGGCATCGAACGCATCGAGATAATACGCGGACCGCAGAGCACGCTCTACGGATCGGACGCGATGTCCGGTGTGATAAACATCATCACGAAGAAAGGCAAGGGAGCCCCGCAGACGACCGTGTCGCTTGAGGGCGGCAGTTTCGCGACGTTCCGCGGCGCGCTCGACTACAGCGGGAGGATAGGCGATGTGTCGTTCTCCTGCGGCGGCTCGCATCTGCGTACCGAGGGCGTATCGAAAGCGGTCGTGACCAACGGCGTTGCCGAGAGCGATCCGTACTATCTTACGACGATAGTGTCGCGCGCGGAATATAAGCCGTTCGATACGGTGCGGCTATTCGGCTCGCTGCATTATACCCATGCGCGGACATCCATCGACGACGGCGGGTATGCCGACGACCCGAACTACATCAATCTCGACGAACGCCTCATAGCATCGCTCGGATATGCCCAGCGCTTCAACGATCTCTGGGGCCATTCGATAAAGGTCGGTTATGTCTACAGCAGGAACGAGGGCGATGACCTTGCCGATTCGAACGAGAACACGAGCTACTGGTATGTGAACTACGGGCAGGCGCTGCGCATCGATTGGCAGAACGACCTGAATTTCGCGAATGTCGATATACTGACGGTCGGGGCGAGCGGCCTCATCGACAGGCTGCACACCTTCGATAAAGGGTACTTCGGATTCTACTCGGAGAGCGAACTGTCCCCGCATTATCAGCGTACGATAAGCGGCTATGCGCAGAACCATCTCACGCTCTGGGGTATTTTCAATAATACCTCCGGCATTCGATACGATTACAGCGCGGACTTCGGGGGTGCCCTTACGTGGAAGACATCGCTTGCCGTTGTCGTCTCGAACATCGGCCTTACGGTCAAGGGGAATTTCGCCACCGGTTTCAAGGCGCCTACGTCGTGGCAGCTGTACAATACCGCATGGGGCGGGAACACGAATCTGAAGCCGGAATCCCTCTGGAGCGTCGATGCCGGCGTTCATCAGGAGCTCGGGCGGATGCTGTCCGTTGAGGCGACGTACTTCTACACGGCGAGCAGCAATATGATTCAGTACAATCTGGCGACATTCAAATTCGAGAACGTGCTCTCCGCGATAAGCCGCGGTGTTGAGACGATGTGTACCTTCTCGCCCCGAGAGGAGATAGCGTTTCAGGCGGCGTACACGTATACGGACAGCGCCGATGCCGCAGCGGGCAGGAAGTCGGACCGCATACCGGCACATAAAGCGTCCATCGGCGTCGTCGGGACGCTCACGAACATCGGTTTCGGGAGCGTGACATTCACCTATGTCGGCGAGCGGCCGGATGCCGGTGCTGCAAAAACGCTTGCGCAGTATTACAAACTTGACGCAGCGCTTACCTGGATCATTGACCGCTGGGAGCTTTCCCTCCGCGGTGAGAATCTTCTCAATCAGCAGTATCAGGAGGCGACGGGATATGCGAGCCCCGGGCTTTCGATATACGGCGGAGTGAAAGTGAAACTGTAGCAGGACACCGATAATACAAAGCGGCGAGGTCATTCCCCGAAAGGAATAGCCCCGCCGCTTTTTTTATTGTCTATGTTCGTTTACCGGCGATCGCGTCCGCCGCCGAAACCACCGCCGCCGCCGCGAGGTCCACGGTCGCGCCCGCCGCCGAAACCACCGCCGCCGCCGCGAGGTCCACGGTCGCGCCCGCCACCGAAACCACCGCCGCCACCGCCGCGTCCTTCACGATCGGAGCTGCCTTTGTAGTCCTCAAAGCCCGGGAGCGTCGCCTTATGGCTGAGCGATATTTTTCCGCCGCCCGAATCCATCACTTTCACTTTGAGCCTGTCGCCGAGCTTGATATGCGAGTAAATATCCTCGATGCGATTCTCGGCGAGTTCCGATATATGGCACATCCCTTCGATGCCGGGCATTATCTCGACGAATACGCCGAAGTCCTTTATGCCTTTCACCGGGCCTTCATAGATGGTGCCGATCTCGGGTTCCTTGGTAAGCCCGCCGATCATATCGAGCGTCATCTTGAGCCATTCGTCGTCCTTGGCGAATATCGTGACCGTACCGTCGTCCTGTATGTCGACATCGCTGCCGGTCGCTTCGGTAATGCCTTTGATGTTCTTCCCGCCGGGTCCGATGAGGTCCTTGATGCGCTCGGGGTTGATGCTCACCTTGGTAAGCTTCGGCGCGGTAGGGGCCATTTCGCCGGCTTGTGAAAGCACTTTGTCCATGTGCTCAAGGATGAAAAGCCTCGCCTTCTTTGCCTGCTCAAGCGCTTCGGTCAGTATCGCGGTGGATATGCCGGTAAGCTTGATATCAAGCTGGAATGCGGTGATGCCTTCTTTCGTGCCGGCTACCTTGAAGTCCATGTCGCCGAGATGATCTTCCACACCCTGGATGTCGGTTAGCACCTTGTGCTTTCCTTCGAATGTTGCAAGCCCCATGGCGATACCGGCTACGTTCGATTTGAGTTTCACACCGGAGTCAAGGAGCGCGAGCGACGATGCGCATATGGTCGCCATCGACGATGAGCCGTTCGATTCGAGTATCTCGGAGACGATACGTACCGTGTACGGGAAATCAACCGTCGGCATGACGGCATGGAAGGAACGCTCGGCGAGATTGCCGTGGCCTATTTCGCGCCGTCCGGGCGAACCCATGCGTCCCGTTTCGCCCACCGAGAACGGCGGGAAATTGTACTGGAGCATGAATGATTTGTCGCCGCGTTCGTCGACGTCGTCGATGAGCTGCGCGTCCTTGGGGGAGCCGAGCGTGACGACGGCAAGGCTCTGCGTCTGGCCGCGCGTGAAAAGGGCCGAGCCGTGCACGCGGGGCAGCACCCGAGCCTGTATGTCGAGATTCCGTATCTCGTCGAGCTTACGTCCATCCGGGCGCTTGCCCGCATTGACGATATCCTTGCGGACGACCTCTTCCTCTATCTGAGAAAGTATCATGCCGATATGCGACTTTTTATCCTCGGGTATTTCGCCGAGATGCGCCTTCACTTCTTCCTTTACCGCATCGAGCTGTGCATAGCGCTGCATTTTATCCTTGCAGCTGCTCGCCTTGGCGACTTTATCCTGGGCGAACGCGAATATCTTTTTCTTGAGGTCTTCGTCGACCTTGAAGAGCGGGTATTCGTTTTTCTTGACGTTGAGCTTCTTCGCAAGCTCTATCTGCATGGAAAGGAGCGGCTGTATCGCCTTATGCGCGTGCTCGACGGCGCGTATGAACACGTCCTCGGTCACTTCCTTCGCCTCGCCTTCGATCATCGTTATCGAATCCTTGGATCCCACGACGATGATGTCAAGGAGGCTTTCTTCAAGTTCTTTGTATGTCGGATTGATGATGAATTCGCCGTTGATGTAACCCACGCGTACGCCGGCCACCGGGCCGTCGAACGGGATGGGCGATATCATGAGCGATGCGCTTGCCGCGAGTATGGCGAGCACGTCGCCCGACTGTTTCTGGTCGGTCGAGAACAATGTCGGCACTACCTGCACTTCATTGCGGAAACCGTCCGGGAAAAGCGGGCGTATCGGGCGGTCGATGATGCGAGAGGTGAGCACTTCGCGGTCGCGCGGGCGCCCTTCGCGTTTGAGGAATCCGCCGGGTATCTTTCCGCCGGCATAGTATTTTTCATTGTAGTTGACGGTGAGCGGGAAGAAATCGAGCGAGAGGTCGGTCTCTTTATCGACGACGGCCGTTGAGAGAATGGTGATGTCGCCGAAGCGGAGGAACACCGAGCCCGATGCCTGTTTCGCCATGACGCCGGTCTCGAGGGAAAGTTCCTTTCCCCGCAATTCC
>JBBTBY010000085.1 GCA_038043445.1 Spirochaetota bacterium | reverse complement strand
TCCGCCTGATCGTGCGTTACATCGATGAAAGTGATGGCCGTTTCCCGATGGAGCTTCATTATCTCCTCGCGCATCTCGACACGAAGATTGGCGTCGAGGTTCGAGAGCGGTTCGTCAAGGAGCATGACCGACGGGTTCAATACGAGCGCGCGAGCGAGCACGACGCGCTGCTGCTGACCGCCGGAAAGTTCGCCGGGTCTGCGCTTCGCCATCGCGCTGAGTCCCACCTGCGTGAGCGTGCGCGTAACGCGTGCGGCGACATCCTTCTTCGGCACACGGCGTTCGACAAGACCGAAGGCGACATTGTCGAACACGGTCATGGGCGGCCAGAGCGCATAGCTCTGAAAGACCATCGGTGTGTCGCGCTTATGCGCCGGGAGCGAGGTGACATCGGCGTTCTCGATGAAGATGGCGCCCTTGTCGGGCGATTCGAGACCGGCGAGCATGCGGAGCATAGTGGTCTTGCCGCAGCCGGACGGACCGAGCAGGAAAAAAAGCTCACGCGGCTTCACTGAGAATGAAATATCATCCACGGCGGTCACATCACCGAAATGTTTGCTCACCGATTTCACATCGATGGCATGTCCATGTGTTCTTTCCATTGTTATCGCTCCTCGCGGTATCGCTCTGCTGAGAGCTTCGCCCATGCTGTCATTCGCGTAAGCCGCTTGCGCGGGTCCTTCCATTCACGTGCGGCCGAATCGAGCTCCTCTTCGGTGACAGGAGGCGTGCACAAGCGACGGATACGCGCATCATCCATGCCCGAACGTATGATGCTCTTCCATGCGCGGGCAAGGTCGTCATGCTGATCGATGAGACAGACGCCGATAAGGTCGGCAAGTATCTTTCTCCGGCGGCTGCCTTTCTTCTGATCATAGATGAATCCGCCGGGATCATCGTACGGACGCGCTGCGGGTGCGTTCGCATCGCTGTAAAGCGCCTTTCGCACCGGCAATCGATAGAGCGCATGCTTCTGTCCGTTCATCCCCGCGGGCGTGAACAGTATACGCTGTCCTTGTTCCGAGAGCACATAGTCGAGAAAAAGCACGGCGAGCGAGCGCGATGGGGCATTCCTGAGAACGGCGATGGCATCGGCTCCGATGGTGGTCGCACCTTTCGGGAGCACGAACGAGAGCTGTTCCCTGCCGTGAATATCGATGACCGTCTGCGCGTATTGATCGATGGCCATGCCGAGAGCGACCTCGCCTGCCGCGACCTCATTGGGCGCAACACCGCCGCCCTCGCCGAAACGGCGCACATTCGCAGAGAGCCGTGTGATGAGCGCCCAGCCCTTTTCATATCCCATCGTCTGCATGATCAGCTCATAACACATATGCACCGAGCCGCTCGAACGCGGATCGCCCGATGCTATCCATGTGAAATATTCCGGCCGCCCGAGATCTTCCCATGTCCTCGGTTCCGCTATGCCGAGCCGCGAAAGTATCTTTTTATTATAGATGATGCCGAAACCGCTCAGCGCCACGCCGAACCATGTTCCCCCCGTATCGTACACCGGCGAGCCGCCGCAGGACGAGGGGATAGCCGCAAGCGTATCGGGAGGAACAGCAACGGTATCCAGCCAGCCCTGATCGCGCGCTGAAAGGAATGGATCGACACCGCCGCCGAAGAGCATATCCACGCCGGGATTATTCGGCGTCTTTGCATACCGCGATTCAAGGTCTTTCAGTATCTTGCTGGTGCCGCCGACATCAAGCCATTCTATCGAAACGCCCCGTCCATGTTTTTCCTTCATCCATGCGGCAAAACCGCGGCTGTACTCCAAGCGCACTTCGCGCCGATGCGGCGATACGATAACGAGCGTTTCGGTTTTCCCCGAAACCGCCGGTGCTTTCCGCGATGACCCTGTCGATATGAGGAATGGAAGCATGACGATGGCGGCGAATAGTGCACCGATGAGGATTATCGGCAGACGAGGTGATCGCTTTTTCGCCGAGGACATATATCTACTGTATCTTCTCCGCGGGCCGCATTCCCCGCTGTTACTTTGGATACGAAGCCAACCACACATCGTTCGTTGACGAACCGGCCATGACCCACATCGTGCTCCTGAAGACGACCGCTGATGCCTGCGTACGTCCCGGGAATGAGGCTCTTGTCGTAGCCGCCGCCCAGACGATCCCGTCCGAAGAATACCAAACATCATTGGTATACACACTTCCGGTGCATTCCCCGCCTATCACCCACATCCTGTTGTTGTACACGATGGCGGAGCAATTACCCCTGCCGGCGAACGGGGCGCTCGTGCTGTAATTCCATGAAATGCCGTCCGTCGATGACCATATATCGTTCGTGAACATACCGCCGCTGTCACTGCCGCCGATCACCCATAGCTTATTGTTGAACACGACCGATGAATGCTGACTTCTCAGAGCGAATCCGGCATTCCCGGTCGCTGCCGCCCATGTGATCCCATCGGTAGAATAGAGAACATCATTTGTCTTAAACCCCGTCAGCTGCCCGCCAATGACATACATCCTGTTCATGAACACAGCGCTGCCGAACTCCCTTCGGCCTGCGAATGCGGTCGATGTGGCACGTATCCACGTCCTTCCGTCTGTCGAGCTCCATACGTCATTTGTATTATTCGGCTCAGACCCGCCTATCACCCACATCTTGCCGTTATACACCAGCGATGCGTGTCCGTTCCTGCCGCGAAACGCAGCAACGTCTTTCTCCAATTTCCATACAGTGCCGTCGGCGGAACTCCAGACATCATTGGTAAATCCGGCTGTAACACCGGCGATGATCCACATCCTGCTATTGAACACAACGGCCGTTTGTCCACCCCGCCCTTGAAAATCGGCAAGAGGGGATGCAAGCGTCCAGTGGGCTCCATCCGCATAGCCGGGGAAATTAACCGCATTCGGGTCGAGCGGATTATTGCGTGTCGGCGAATATAAGCAACTCATCACAGCCATTATCGCAATACCGGCTGCAATTAATTGTATTCTCATGCCACCATCCGAGAGATCGCATCTACCATCGTACAATCATACATTCTTTTCCGGTTGAAAGCAAATGTCCATGATTTCAAAACAACCCCCATCCCCTCTCTCTCGGAGATGTGAAAGGGGGAGCATGGATGGGCTGAAGCCACCACGGATGAGTGTTCAATACGCGAACGCATCATCATCAATATCGACCGACATGTTCCCGTATGATCCGATATCCCTTGTAACGACGGCACCCTCCGGCAATTCCTGCAGGAAAAGCGACGGCGAACACGTCGTCATACCGCGGGCCGTCATGCGGAGGTGTACGTTGGTGAGATACAGCCGTTCCTTCGCCCGCGTCATGCCGACATAGCAGAGTCGTCTTTCTTCTTCGAGCCCATCGGGCGATTCCATGGAAAAGTAATGCGGGAATACGCCGTTCTCAAGTCCGGTGAGAAATACCGCGGCATATTCGAGACCCTTCGCATTATGTACGGTCATGAGCGTCACCGTATCGCCCGCTGATTCGTCGGCCGAGGAGTAGAGCTGCGCTTCCTCAAGGAATTGCGCGAGCGTTGCCCCGGGGGTCGCCGCGCAGTACTCGTCTATCGCTTCGCTTAACTGCGCCACGTTCTCCTTCGCCTCTTCCGCCCGCCATTCGTCCTTGTGTATTGAATAATAATCGATATCATCCATGAACGCGCGCACATGCGTGCTCACGAGCTCCGTGGATGCGAACGTCTGCGTGTACGAGCGTATCAGATCGCGGAATGCCGCGAGACGTTTTCGCCCTTTTTCGGAAAAATCGATCTCATCGAGACGATCGAGCGCTGCAAAAAGCGGGATGGCATGCTTCGCAGCGAACGCCTCGAGCATATCCACGCTCTTCTCGCCCATGCCGCGCGGCGGCGTATTGATGACGCGCCGGAAGCTGATATTGTCCGAGCCGTACGTTATCAGCCGCAGGAAGGCGATGGCATCCTTCACTTCCGCGCGTTCATAGAATTTGAAACCGCCGACTATCGTGTAGGGTATCTTTCTCGCGACGAATTCCTTTTCGAACAATCGCGACTGTGCGTTCGTGCGGAAGAGTATCGCGATGTCATGCGCCTCCGTTCCCGCGGAAAAGAGGTTCTCCACTTCGCCGGCGATATAGGCCGCCTCATCGCGATCGGTAGCAAACGAGATGAGCTCGATGGGATGTTTCGATGTTTTCTTTGAGAACAGATCCTTTCTATGGCGGCGGCGGTTGTTCTGCACAATGGAGAACGCCGCATGAACGATGGTGTCCGGGCAGCGGTAATTCTCCTCAAGGCGTATCACCGCGCAGTCCCCGAAATGCTTCGGGAAATCGAGGATGTGCTTCACTTCCGCGCCGCGGAACGAGTAAATGCTCTGATCGTCATCGCCGACAACGGTGATATTGCTCTTCTCGTCGGCAAGCAGCCGAACGAGACGGTACTGCGACACATTGGTGTCCTGGAATTCATCGATAAGAACATAGCGCCATGCATGTCGGTACGACGCGAGTATCTCCGGATGCGTCTCGAAAAGGAATATCGTGTTCATGATAAGGTCATCGAAATCCATCGCGTTCTCTTTCACGATGAACGCCTGATAGCGCGCATACGCATCGGCGATGACGGCCTGATGTCCGTAACCGCCGCGTATGTTCTTCCGGAACTCCTTGGGCGTAATGCAGTTGTTCTTCGCATCGGATATCGCACGTGCGACCGCCGAGACCTTGAGTGTCGCAGGGAGGATGATATTCCCGTCCTTCATCGCCTTCTTGAGCGCGGCCTCGCGGTCGCTTTCGTCGAGCACGACGAAATTGTTCGTGTACCCGGCCGCTTGTGCATGCGCTTTCAGTATGCGAAGGCATGTCGAATGAAAGGTACGCACCCAGAGGCGATATGCCCGTATATCGGGGAGCATCCTTGTCACCCGCGCTTTCATTTCGCCTGCCGCTTTATTGGTGAACGTGACCGCGAGTATATCCTCGGGCGCGACGCCCTCGCGGATGAGATATGCTATCTTCGTCGTGATGACGAGCGTCTTTCCGCTTCCCGCACCGGCAAGGAGCAGGAGCGGGCCTTCGGTATGCAGCACGCCTTGACGTTGCGCGTCGTTGAGTTGTGCGAGGTCGTCCATTGCCGCACCGTACATTATTTCCGATAAAATGCAATCGCAATGCGCACATGATCGCACGTGTGCTGCACTTGTGCTACTTGACGATATCGCTACCTCTATTATACTGCTCCGCAATGAACAGACCCGTGAAGATCGATCAGATAACGTTCACACGTTTCATCGCGGCCATTCCCATTGTGGTCTACCGCTTTGGGGGCGATGTGTTCCCCTTTATCACATCACGGATCTTGGCATGAAAGCTGACGATGCTATCGATTATTTCAGACAGGGATACAACTGCGCACAGTCGGTGTTCACCGTGTTCGCGAAAGAGAACGGTCTCACCGAGGATATGGCGCTCAAACTCTCCACCGGTCTCGGTGCCGGGCGCGGACGCCTGCAGAGCACCTGCGGCGCGGTCACCGGCGGCTGTCTCGCCATCGGTATGATATACGGCAAGGGCGCTGACGATGATACGAACGAGAAACGCGATACTACCTATGAGCTGGTACGACGCTTCGACGCGGAATTCAGCCGTGCCGTCGGGAGCACATCGTGCCGTGATATACTCGGCTGCGACCTTACCACGGACGAGGGAAAGAAGCGCTACGAGGCGGAGAACATGCGCGAAAATAAATGTGAGCCCGCGGTAGCCGAAGCGGTAAAGATACTTGAAACACTTCTCTGAACCGCTGTCGCTGCTCCTCATCATTATCCTTGCCGGATGCTCACCGCGCATCGATGTTTCGCTCGGATGGTATTACTGGCGCACGGATGTCCGCTTCGATGAAAATGACAGGATCCTGTTCTCTTCCTTCGGCACCGAACGGCTCTATGTCAGGTTCTTTGATGTCACGTACGATACGGGAACACGTGCTGCGGTACCGACCGCGCCGGCGAACATCCGGTCTCTTCCGGGAACGAATTGCTGTATCGTTCCTGTCGTCTTTATTACGGTCGATGCGCTCACCCATGCCGATGCCCCGTCGCTCGCACGCGCTGTCGTCTCACGCGTGCGCGCAATGGCCGATGATGCCGGTTTCCGCAGCCGCATCGATGAGATACAGCTTGACAGCGACTGGACGGCAAAGACCAGGGACACCTATTTCGCGATGCTCCGCGAAGTGAAACGCCTCGGCATCGGCAGTACTGCGGTAACCGTATCGTCGACGATACGGCTTCATCAGGTAAAGTACCGGAAATCGATGGGCGCCCCCCCCGCTGACCGACTCATGCTCATGCTTTACAACGTGCATTCCCCGAGAGACTTCACGGCCGCGAACGCTATCTATGATGCTTCGGCAGAACGCTATCTGCGATATCTTCCCGATTATCCTATTGCACTTGATATTGCCGTTCCCGTCTATGCGCAGTGCCGTCAGTACGGAAGCCGATCGAATTTCATCCGGCTCATGAACGATGTTCGCGCACGCGATATCCCCGCCGGCGATGTCGTTATGCTCGCACCGCATCGCTACCGCACGGTGAACGATACGCTGCTCTCAGGTCATCGCGTCATGAAGAACGATATCCTTGCTGTTGACGAGACCGATCTTGATGCAGCTCTGTCGATAGTCCGTACCTGCCGGCGCTATGGACAAAGAACGGGGAAGCTCTCGGAGCGCATCGTGCTCTATCATTATGACCGATACGCACGCAGACTTTCTTCCGCCGCGATAGTATCGTTCACGAACGATGTTCGGCGGCAGTGACATCGTTTCTATCGGAGCATGTTCACCGAATATGGCGGAATGACGGCGTCCGTGTGGTCGCGCGGCGCTATCGGAACGATATCGCCTGTCACATCACCGAACGATCCGTATTTCACCGATGTTGCGCTGACAGAAGGCGCGGTCAATGATCTCCTCTTGGATACCGGCATCGGGAATACCGCCTGTGCAGCCGTCGAATTGACGACGAAAAATTTATTTCCTATTGCATCTTCGGCGGCAATAACATGCACTCCCTTCGGGAGCGCTATCGACGACGGCATGAACGTGCTCCCGGCGGAGAACTGTCGGAGCATGAGCATCGCCTCGAGCACCGGCGTTGTCTGATACGTGCCGCTGTCGGCCATGAAGTACACGCTCTGCCCGCCCCATTTTGAGAATGAAGTTCCCTCTTTCCGGCTCACCCGTGACCGGTGCAGGAAGGGATGGAATGTCGCCGCAGCCACATGCGGATGTGTATAGATGGCCATGGCGCTTTTTGCGGTACCGAGCGCTACCGCCATAGCACTGATAAGATCGTTCCTGCTCGCACCGGCGACTATGTCCGACTGCGCGCCCCATTCGCTCACGTAGAATTTCGCGTTCTTAAATCCGTTCGCATCAAGGAGCGCGCTCATGACGTCAAGACTGCGATACATGTTGCGTATCGCCCAATCATCGAGATTATTGGCGAGATAATCATCAGGCATGTCGGACAGATAGGGATAGATATGCGGCGCGAAATGATCGATGCTCCCGGCAAGGCCGAGCGACGCGAGTTTGACAAGGAGCGTCTTGCTCCAGCGCACATACATCGTGTTCTCAGGATCGGATGCATACGACGGCAGTTCGCCAAGGCAGACGATGACCGGTGCGTTGGGTATCTTTGAGCGTAGCATCTTCATATGCGCAGCAACGACAAGAGCATATTCCTCGCCGGGCATGTCCCAGCGTTCATTGTCCATCTCATAACTGACAACCGTATCCTGATACCCGTTGGCAATGATATACTCAACGAGCGTCGCGTTGTTTGAAACGATGGCCGCAAGTGCGCTTTCACTGAAGACACCGCCGTCCATCGGATTTTCTCGCTTCATGCGGTCTTCGGGCAGCGACTTTACATACACGAAATCCGTCCCGTTGAACATGCCGATGGTGTTGAACTGCAGATTTATCTTGACACCCTGTGCTTTCGCCGCAGCGAGCATCTGCTGTACGGTCAATGGATTCGACTTGATGCCGTTCGGATAAAACCACGATTGTATCGTTCCGTAGCGCCCGCCTTTCTTCCCGAGCACGTCGAACCAGTCCTTCGTTTCGTACGGCCAGAACTGGAACGATATCTCAAGTCCGTACGGGAAACGCACGATGTTTCCCATGGATGCGATGAGCCCTCCCCACGCCGACGGCGCATCGCTCATGCCCGTCATCGAAGCATTATAGTATCCGGGTACGGAGAACGCGTCGGGGCCGATGGTCTTCTGCGAACGCACGACAATGCGGTCAGGATATTTGTCCTTGTCCGGCGGGTCCTTGCGCGTATTGAGCGTTACCGCGGTCGCAAGCGCGCTGTAGGTCACGGTCACTTCATCGATGAACGCAGCACCCCGTCCCCCGGAGAAATTCATCTGCTGGAACATGAGATACACACCGTTCTCCCACGATTTTCTGGTAAGACCATTGGGGAATTTCTGTTTGAAATCGATGCCGTCAGCCTTCACTTCGATGTTCGACCCATCCAGTTTCAGCGTGATATCGAGCGATAGCCCGTCTTCGGGAACCGGTATATGCGCGGCAGGATACTCGTACTGGAATACATTCCCTTTTGCATCGCCCCGCCGCTTGGTATCTTCTGCGAGTGCATCCTTCAGCACCAACGCGAGGTCGGCGCCGTTATTTTTGCTGTAGGTAATGGATAATCCCGCGACGTTATCCGTCGACTGCATGCCTTTCGCTTCGGCATCCGGAGAAAATCCGATGAACACCGACATGTCACTTTTATCGGAGGCTGCCGTCACCTGCATGGTAAGCCGGATGCGGAGCGTAACGCCCGTTTCGTTCCAGAACTGAAAGCCGCTCTTTGAGAACATCGCTGCGCGTTTCCATGATTCGTCCTTCGCTGCAACGCGCAGCCGCCCGTTGTCGATGCGTATCGTGCCTCCGCCGTCATTCGCCCGCCACAGTTCGCTGTTGAGCGTCGGCGTCTTGAAATCTTCCCTGATGGTGCCGGCGCATACCATGAACGCGCTCATGGTGATAACGGCTGCAGCATGGTTCATACTCATAGTGTAGCTCCTCGTATGCTCAGTATATCAGATAATGGCCGTCATGCATGCAAGTTTTCCGGCCGTGAACAAATCAATTTTTCCGACCATGGTCCCGGTAGGCTCGCGGTGTCATGGCAAAACGCTTCTTGAATACCATACAGAAATTTTGATAATTATGAAAACCGCAGTCGTACAGTATGTCCGTCACGGAACGCTTTGTTTCCGTAAGCGCCTCAGCCACTTTCGCAAGACGGGCATCATTGAGCAGCGCGATATAGGTCGTGCCGAACACGCGTTTGCACTTTCTCCCGAACGCATCGCGGTTCATGCCGACCACCGCTGCGATATCCTTCGCATCATCGTCGCGATAGTGGCGTGTGATATGATCCTCCACGGTACGCCGGAAATCGCGCCCGGTCCTCCGTTTGGATGATGCCCGTACGATGAGCGTCGGTCTCACAAGAAGTCGTGCTGGAGGACGCTTCCCGTATACGAGCGCGGCCGCGCGGCGAACGCTTTCGCTCCCGATGCGATGGAAATCCTGACGCACCGTTGTGATCGCGTTCACCTCGGTCTTAGACGGCTCATCATCGAACGCGGTCAACGCCGTTGCATCGATAGTACCGGCGGCACGGCATCGCTCCTTTAGCGCTACTGCGAGCGTAGGGCTATCGCACATGAGCGCGGTCGGCCGCTCGCTGAGTGAACAATACCAGTCGCCGGCCGCCTGTGCAATGCCTTTCGTCACCGCGATCTGACCGAGGATCTTTCGTGCAGCAATGGAACGCATGCCGCGGCGATGCAGCCTGTCGCCGTAGAATATCCATTCATTCCGAACGGTCAGCGCAAAGCGCTTCGATGCGTCAGTGAAACCGGCAAGGCGCTCCAGCGAATACGGCTCGCTCGTTGACAACGCGAACCCTATGTTCCGCTGCCCTTCCTTGACGAGATGAGAAACGAGCATGTCCATTCCCCGCCGCTCGTCGGTGCCGACATAGAAGCTCCCGGAGCGCTCGGATTCGACCATGATGTTCACGCACGGACGTTCTTCCTCGAGCGTGTTCCATGCTTTCTGCCAGGGAACAATGCACCGCGGTATGGCGCCGATGAATGCGTCGTAATGTCTCGGTCTGCCGGTACGGATAAATTCATCGATAGGCAGCGATAGATCGAACGTTTGTATGGTAATGCCGCTGCGTACTGCGGCCGCATGCATGCCGGCATAGAGATCGAGGAACATCTTCGAATTGACCGATCCGGTAAGGTCGGAGCAGCTGTTGATGAATGCTATCGAAATGCCCATGCAACACTATGGTACCGTGAAGACATCGTTACTGCAACCACGTTCCTCCTTCGCTCACTGCATCGCTCGTTGCATCGGTTGACGCATAATACAAATGGGCTATACTGCGCGCACCGATCAACGGAGTACAAGCATGGATGATCTCGATATCGCAGCACCGCATGTCTGGGGCGAAGGCGCCTTGTTCGGCTTTTCCGGCATCGACGGCGGAACGGATTCAGCATCGCTTTTCGTCGCCACGTTCGGAGCAGAACCGCTCTCATTCCTTTTTCATACTCCGACACGGCGCATTTTTTCTATCGATACGCCACAGCTGAGCATCACCTGTGCTCTTTCCGACATTGTCATCGCTCGCACCGGCAATGCCGACGTCACACTTGCATTCACCGCATGGCATACCCTTATCGGCACCATGCCCGCAGGTACAACAATATCACTTGTACTTGAGAACGGCGATAATGCGTCAGTGGACGGAGAATTCGTCATTTCCGCAGACAGTGCTCATAATGATGTACTCATGCTCGCCATTGCAGGTGGTCGATGTGCACTCTCCTACGGCGTATCCGTCGACGAAGCGAAGAATCGCGCCGTGCAGGGGCTCGCCGATGACATGGGGAAAACGATAGCAGCCCGTGCATCATATTACATGAAACTCCCGCCGCTTTTGAAGCGCGATGCGCTCTTCGTAAAATGCGCGAGCGTCATGAAGGTCAATGCGCTTTCGCCGGAAGGCATGTTCCCGCACCGCTGGTCGACGCCTGACCGCGTTCCGCACAAGGACATGTGGCTCTGGGATTCCGTGTTCCATAGCTTCGCGATGAATCATATCGACGGCGCTCTCGCTTGGGATTATCTCCGCTCCGTTCTCGCCATGCAGGCGAACGACGGCTTCATACCGCATCAGATGCGTCCCGACGGCTGGCGCTCAAAGATAACGCAGCCCCCGATACTCGCCTGGGGCGTCTGGGAAAACTATCAGCGAACAAAGGACAAGAGCGCATTATCGTTCGCGCTCCCGAAACTCGAAGCGTATATCAACTGGGACATTGCACATCGCAACAAGAACAAGAGCGGTCTTCTCGTCTGGGACATCGAGGGCGATCCGAAATGCCGTTCCGGAGAATCCGGACTCGATAATTCTCCGCGATTCGACGAGGCTGTTGATCTCGATGCGGTCGACTTCTCGGTGTTCGCCGTGAACGATATGCGCATGATCGCGCGTATCGCGAAGGAACTCGGCGACCATGCGCGGGCGGATACCTGGAATAAAAAAGCGGATGCGATGGAAACGCTTGTTCACTCGCTCCTCTGGGATGAAAAAAGCGGCTTCTATTACGACCGCCATGCGAACGGTTCGCTTTCACCGGTAAAAGCGGTGACGGGATTCCTTCCGCTCATGCTCACGAACGTGCCGAAAGAGCGAATCGATCGCCTCATCATACATCTGTATGACCCGAACGAATTCGCATCAGCGTTCCCCGTACCAAGCGTATCGCTTTCCGAACCGACCTGGGGCACCGATATGTGGCGCGGCGCGACATGGATAAACACGAATTATCTCATCGCGCTCGGACTGGCGCTCCATGGGCGCACGGATGAAGCGTCATCGCTCAGGAAGACGACCGTCGCGTTCGTGCGGAACTATTATGAACGCTACGGTGTTACCTTTGAGTTCTACGATGCAAAGGATGGCGTACCGCCGATGCGCTGTGACAGAAAGGGCCCGACCACATCCGTGTATGACATACGGAAGAAGATGGACAGCATACGCGATTATCACTGGACAGCGGCGCTCAC
>JBBTBY010000084.1 GCA_038043445.1 Spirochaetota bacterium | reverse complement strand
GCGCCCGGGGATGAGATACGCGTTGTTGTTACGAATCTGGTACGCAATGCCGGGCTCAACGATGCTGCGTATGTCAACGGCATTTCCCTGAGCAACAAGAACGATCTGCAGATACGCGGCGGATATGATGCGGCATTCAGCAGCCGTACCGGATATACCGTGCTTGACGGCGGCGGGGCGGGCGCAGCGCGGGTTGTTTCAGTCTTGAATCTGACGAATCTGCTTTTCGACGGTTTCGTCATTGTCGGCGGCAGCATAGGTGAACCCGGGGGCGGTATTTTTATCAGCAATACGGTTTCTTCTATAATATCGAATTGTTCGGTAAGCAATAATAATGCTTCAGCGGGCGGCGGTGTATATATGTTCGGGGGGCTGTCGAACACGATACACTGCGATATAAGCAGCAATGCGGTTTCGGTATCTGGCGGCGGTGTATATGCGGAAGCGGGGCGATGGGATCGATTGCGCGGCACCGTTCTCAGGAATGAATCGGGCAGCGGTCCGGGCGGCGGTGCCTACCTTGTCGGCATGACGAACATGACAGTTGATGCGGTTGTGGGGAATAATATTGCGTTCTACGCCGGCGGCATCGAAATAGAATCGTGCGTGTCGAATATTGTCAACGGTGTTGTGGCGAGTAATTATGCTTTCGCCGGTGACGGCGGCGGCATAAGTATGAACAATGGCAGCGGGAATTCGATAGGCGCGCTTATGATCAGCAATGAAGCTGTCGCTGCCGGCGGCGCCATATATCTTAACGGCAACAGTAACACTGTTATCTCGAATAGGGTAATGAACAACAGAGCCGACTTTTACGGCGGGATAGATGCAGTCGGCAATGCGAACACGTATTTTATGAGCGCGATGTTCTCGAACAATTTCGGGACCACTATCGATTGCGCCGTCTATATCGATGATATAACGGGGAATCCGCAGCCGGTCACCATTTCGAACTGCCTTTTCATGGGGGCGGGTGCCGGATACGGCATTTACGAGTCGTCGATCAATCCGGTGTCGAATCACATCATCGTGAACAATACGTTCGCGACGAATACGCTGTCGTATATCTACATAGACGGAACGCTTGAGATAATTTCCAATAATCAGATAGGCCAGCTGAATACGCCGGGGCATTTCAAGCATGATGCGTCCATTGCGTACGGGAATATCGTCATTCCTCAGATGATCTTTGTCAGCAACCGCAATTCCGTCGGTGCGCTTTACGCCGGTTTCGGTACGATACAGGGTGGCATCAATTCAGCGACGAACGGGGATACGGTCTTTATCATGCCCAACGGCGCCTATTATGAGTCGCTTGCGGTGCTCTATAAGACGAACATCGCCATCGATGCCTGGAGCGGCATCAGTGCAACGCTTTCCGGCGGCCCGCTGTCCAACGGCGTAACGATAAGCAACAGCAGCGGCATAGTGGTCGCGCATATGACGATCACGAATTGCACGAACGGGATATGGATTAACTGCTCAAGCAATACGATCGTGTCGAACACGATCCTGTCGAACAGGTTCAACGGGGTATACATCGACGGTTTAGCGGCGCAGTACAACAGGGTCGCATCGAACATCATCGGCGGATCGAACGCGTACGGCCTTACCGTGCAGGGCGGCGCGAAGTGGAATACGATAGCGAGCAATTCCATTGCCGATAGTGCCGTGACGGGGATACAATGCAGCGACAGCTCGAATTCGACCGTTGCGTACAACAACATACGCTCGAACAATTCCGGCGGCATCGACATAACGGCGTCTTCGGGGAACACTATCGTTTCGAACATGGTCTGTGGTACCAATGCCGGCATAGGGATCTGGATACGCAACGCATCGTCGGGAAATACCATCGTCAGTAATTATGTGGCCAATCACTTTCAGGGCATCGATATCATGAACGCGACGAACAATATACTGTTCGGGAACGAGTCCTGTTCGAACGACCAGGGCGGCAATGGCTACGGTATTTATCTCGAGTTTGGCGCTGTATCGAATACGGTGATCTCCAACCATGTTTATGGAAGCAATCAATATTTCGGCATCGATCTGAACAGCGGGGCGTTCAGGAACGTCGTGATGAGCAATATCGTAGAGAACAACAAGTTCTACGGGATCATGATCGCGCAGGCATCGAACAATGTGATCGCTGAGAACATCGTGAGGACGAACGGTTCCGCAGGCATCGCGTTCGGGTCCGTCAATTCGGTGTCGAACCTGGTCGCATCGAATTCCATCGTGGACAATCCGCAGTACGGCATGTCCTTCCGGTTCGGGTCGCATGACAATACGTTCTGCAGCAATGAGGTCGCACGGAACACATCGGCCGGCATTTACTTCGATGACAATACGAATAACATCATCAGCAACAATTCGATACACGATCAGAATAACGGTTTCCTCGTTTTCGGGAAAACCACGTCCAATACGGTCATAGCGAACCGCATCGGCCCGGGGTTGACGACCGGTGTCGCCGTCTACGCCGCCTTCAGTTATAACAGGTTCATCGGTAATACCGTCTGCAACAATGGAACGGGTTTCGGCTTCGGCGATTATGCGGTATCGAACAACAGCATCCTTGGGAATACCATCTATTCGAACACCGGCGGCGGTATCGTCGTTACCGGACCGGCGACGGGATTCGGATCGAACGTGATAGCATCCAATGACATGTACGGCCTGAATCAGCTTTATGGCGTTTATCTCGCGGGCGGCGCGCATGAGAACACGATCATAAGCAATCATATCCACGAGAACCAGAGCTACGGGGTGTATCTCACCAGCACTACCAACAACACCGTGGAGAGGAACATCATCCGTTCGAATGCGAACAGCGGAATATATCTGTCATCCGCGTCGGTCTTGAACAACATCGTCTCGAACGACATTTTCGGCGTGAATCAGCTCAACGGCGTGAACATCGTCAGCGGGCCGTCGTTCAACGAGATAACTGCGAACGATATTCACGAGAACGCGCAGTACGGGGTCCGCATAAGCGGATGCGCGAGCAATACCGTGACAGGCAATACCGTGATCTCGAACGTGCAATACGGCATCTATATGAACGCGGTATCGAACTCGACGGTGCTGCGGAATCTGATCGTGTCGAACGTCATCGGCGGAGTGGCGCTCGTGAACGCGACCACGTCGAGCAATCGCTTCATGTTCAATAATTTCATCGGTCAGTCGCCGCATGTCTATGTGTCGTTCGCTGATACGAACTTCCTTGCCTCGAACTACTTCGGTGCATTATCGCTCCCGGGCGTCGAATCGAACATGAACGGCATCGGGACCAACCGCTACGTCCCGTACCGGCTCGGGTATATCGGGATGTTGCAGGCGGATGTCGATCCGCCGAACGAGCCGGTCATCACGAATGCGGCAGACGTGCTCGGCGGTGTGGCGCTCTGGTGGACGAATACCGGTGCGGACATCGGCGGGTATCGCGTGTACCGGTCATTCACGAATACATGGACGAATTTCACGGCGTATCTGACGAACATCGAGACCGCAGCGACGGCGTTCTGCTATACTGATATGAGCGCAAGTTCGGCGTTCACGAACTTCTACTTCGTGACCGCATATGATACGAACACGAACGCGGGGCAGTTCATCAATGAGACATGGTTCGGTCTTGAGACGAACGGGATCGCTCTCACGGCGGCGCCGCAGCCGGTGAGCAATCGTAACTTTGTCGGAGCGCTCTATGCCGGCTTTACGACGATACAGGCGGGTATCAATGCCGCAACGAACGGCGATACGGTGTTCATCATTTCCAACGGCACCTACAGCGAATCGCTTGCCGTCACGAACAAGACGAATATAGCGCTTGCTGCGTGGACGCCCGGCGGCGTTATACTTTCAGGGAATCAACTCAGCAACGGGGTGATGATAAGCAACAGCATGGGAATTACCGTAGCGCACCTTGCGATAACGAATTTCACCAACGGCATATGGATGAATTGTTCGAATAACACGATCATCTCGAACACCATCGTTTCGAGCAGATTTAACGGGGTGTACATCACTGGGCCTGCGGCATCCTATAACACTGTTCTATCGAATTGGATAACGGGGGTGGGGCAGAATATCGGGGTGAATCTTACCGGCGGCGCGGTCGGCAATACGATAATAAGTAATGACATCGGCTGGCATCAGACGCTCGGCATCGATATCGGTGCAGCGACGAACAATGTCATCGTTTTTAATACGATATACTCGAACACGAATGCGGGTATACGACTGGTCGCGTTTACGGGCGTCTCGAATACGATAGCGTCAAATATCATTTTCGGTACGAATCAGAATTACGGCATAAACTTCAGCGGTACCGCACTGGGTACGGCCATTATCGGAAATATATTGAAAAATAATCTGCTCAACGGGATATACGGCGCCGGTTCTAACTCGCTTATATTCGGCAATACGCTCTGTTCGAACGGCAATGCCGGCATTAATCTGGCAAGTCCGTCGACCGCCTGGAATAACATCATATCGAATGAAATATTCGGCGGCGCTCAATCCGACGGTATCGATTTCAGTACCGGCGCGCATGACAATACGATCTTCGGCAACACCATTCGCGATCATCAGTTGTACGGCATCAGCATGACACAGACAAGCAATAATGTGATCGTGCGCAATGACATCTATTCCAATGCGGGCCGCGGCGTATATGCGTACATGCCCACCGCGAGACTCAATGCTGTCGTGTCCAACCGCATTTTCGGGGTGAATCAGCAGTACGGGATATATGTATCGACCGGGGCGCGTGATAATGTGATAATGAGCAATGATATCGGCAATAATCAGCAGTACGGGATATATTTCGGCTCAGTGACCAACAATACCATTGCCAATAATCTGGTATATTCGAATGACAGCGGCGGCATATATTTCAACGGGCCCGGCGCATCGAATACGGCCGTGTCGAACGCGGTCTTCGGCACGAACCAGGGCACCGGCGTTTATCTTGGCGGCGGTACGTATGGGAATATGGTCCAATGGAACGACATCGGTAATAATCAGTTCAACGGCGTTCAGATCAGCGCCGCGTCGAACAATTCGGTGTTCAGCAATATGGTCTATTCGAATGAGAATTACGGGATCAGCTTCAACAGCGCGCAGGCGGCGCACAACACGGTTGCATGCAATACGGTGTTCGGCACGAATCAGGATATCGGCATATTTGCCAATATGGATGCATACGATAATATGATCGTAAGCAATATCGTGGGCAATAATCAGATCGGCGGATTGAATCTCTCCGGGGCATCGAATAATACGGTCGCGTACAACGAGTTCTATTCGAACGATACTTACGGCATTAATTTCAATGCGGCGGGCACGGTATCGAACGCGATGATCTCGAACAGGATATACGGGACGAATCAGAACTATGGGATATATCTCTCCACGGGGGCTTCCTGGAACACGATAGCCGGCAACAGTATCGAGGAGAATCAAATATACGGTATTTATTTCCTTGCTGCAACGAATAATGCCATCGTTAAGAATATGATCGATTCGAACATCGCGGCAGGCGTTCTGTTCAACGATACGGCCGCAGCATGGAATACGATATCGTCCAACAATATCTTTGAGGAAAAGAATGCGGTCGTGCTGAGCAATGGCATGAATACGGTGGTCATGCTTAATACGATCAGCAACAGCGGCGTCGGTCTGCGCATCGCCGGCGGCGCGAGCAATACAGCGGTCTCGCTCAATAACATTTTCGGGTCTGCGACGAATCTGCATGTCGTTACCATGAGCAATCATACTTTCTTCACGAACTGGTGGGGCGGCATTGCTCTCGGTCCGATACAATTGGAAATTATCGGTACGAATACGAACTGCTTTGTGCCGTACCGTCTCGGCATGGTGGGTGTAACACAGGCCGACACGATATCACCGTCAACGCCGCAATTCACCGCTGCGACGAATATGACCAACGGAATAGCACTATACTGGAACAATACCGGAGGCGATACGGCTGGGTATCGGATCTACCGCTCGGTGTCCAATGATACGTGGACGAATTTCACGGCGTGTTTCACGAACATACCCGGCGCAGCAGTCACCGCATTCACCGATACATCGGCGGCGGTCGGGACATCGAATTTCTATTTTGTAACGGCATATGACGGCGCGGCGCCGTATCTCAATGAATCATGGCTCAGCGCGTCAACGAACGGCATGGCGCTGCCGACAGTCATCGCGGCATCGAATACGAATACCTTCGCCGTGTACCCGAGCATACAGACGGCGCTCGCATCCGCAGCGAGCGGACAGACCATTGTCGTGTTCGCGGGTACGAACGGTCCGGTGAGTATCATCGGCATGACGAATATCAGTCTCATTTCCGAACCGTGGCTCGTTTCAGGGGACAGGGATGCGTCGGTTATCGATGCCGCGGGGGCGCCGAACGCTTTTACCGTGGCGAACACCGCCTCGATACGAATCGCCGGGTTCAGCATTATCGGGGCGCTTACGAACGGCATATTCAGTTATAATGCGCTGTCGAATACGTTCGATGCGAACAATATCCGTTCGAACGGATTTATCGGCGTGGCAATGCTGTCCAATGGATGGACACGGATAGCGTCGAACACGATATACGGGGCCGGACAGACGAACGGGATATACGTCACCAATTCATACTGCAATGTCATACTATCCAACATCATCTGCAGCAACCTCATGAACGGCATCGTTATGCTCAGCAGCGGCGCGTCGACGCTGACGACGAATAATTTTATATATGAGAACATCATATTCGACAATCTATCGAATTTCGGCATAGTCATCTCGGATGCGAGGTCGAATTATATTCTGTCCAATGACATTTACCGCAACGGCACGATGGGTATAAACGGCGGCATACGGCTCTTTCAGAACGGCAGCGGCACTGTCGGCAACAGGATAGCGTTCAATACCGTTCATCATCACAGCAGGATGGGCATCATATCGGTCGGGACGTGCTCGGATCTCTACTATTCGAACCGAATCTACTCGAACAGCATTACGGGTCTCTACTTCAATAATATACCCGCCGTATCGACCAACTCCGCGGAATTCAATGTCTTCTATGATCATGGATTTATGGCGGCACGTCTGTTGGGTGGGGAGAATGTGGTATTTACGTCGAACACCTTCAGCAATAATAACAGCGCGATCGTTATCGAAAGCGGCAACAATGGCTGCGCGGTGCGCTACAATAATTGCGTAAGCAATGTCAGCGCAGTGCAGGTCATCGGCTCGACGAATACCGTCGTCATCGGCAACAGCCTGTCATGGAACACGAACGGCATCATCGTGTCGTGGTTAAGCTCGAACAGCATCATATCACTGAACGCGATCGCGAACGCCAGGGACGGGATAATACTTTCCAATGTGAATCTGACCTTTCTATCGAACAATACGGTGTACGGCGCGAGCGCAGGCGCCGGTATTACGATCACCAACTCATCGAATATCATCGTTCAGGCGAACAGCATTGAGCAGTGGCGCGACGGGATAATGGTGAATCTCGGGGCATCGAATGTATTCATTGCGACGAATGTGATACGCAATAATACGCAAAGGGGCATGAATGTAAACGGCGCATCGATATGCGCGCTGTCGGCAGTATCGAACCTTATTCAGAGCAACGGCTTCTACGGCATCGATAGTGCTTCCGTAAGCCTTGCGGTATACAGCGGCAATATCATACGTTCAAATGCGATCGGCGGGATGCAGTTCTCCGGCGGCGCGTATAATACGGTCGATAACAGCAGTATCGACGGGAAGAACCAGGGCTACGGCATATTGTTCGGCGGCACATCGATAAGCAATCTGATACTGAGCAACCGCATCGTGAGCAATCTGAATCAAGGGGTGTTCTTCTCATTCGGGAAAGCGAATAAGGTTTCCTATAATACCATCGCGTTCAACGGCACGGGCGTATCGAACAGCTGGGCGGGTGCTACGAACCGTATCGAACACAATAATATAATGAGCAACGGAACGAACATGGCCTATTCGGCGGGCTTTGCGAATGCATTGAGCAATTACTACGGGACGCGGACGGCATCGAATGCGTCGGTCATTAATTTCACCGGAGATGCCGACCCGTGGGTGAATTCATTCATGAATTTCTACGGCGACTGGACACCGCCGAGAACGGCGACGAACGGAGGCGCATCGAACAATGGCGCGGGGAAGGTGGTGGTCTGGTGGGAGCCGATCAATACGAATTCGGACTTCAGCAATTGGGTGCTTTTCAGGGCGACGACGAACGCGTACTCGAACCTTGCCGATGCGGACATTATTGCATCGATACCATTCTCGAACGCGACCGCAATGACCGATACACCGCCGGCGTACGGGACATACTGGTATTATCTGGCAGCGCGCGATACGAACGGCAACGAAAGTTTCTATGTGCCGACGGCCGGTGTCATGGGCGTGTATGCCCCGCTCGTGTACGCGGCATCCAATACGAACACCGGCAGCAATTATACGACGATACAGGCGGCGGTGAACGAGGCAGGGCCGAACGAGACCATCGCCGTGTTCCCCGGTACCTATAACGAAGAGATAAGCATGTCGTTCAAGGCCGGGGTGTCGCTTATCGGGTTTGCGTGGCTCACCAATAACAATATCGGCGCAACCGTTCTTGACGGCATGGGGGCGAGCAATGTCGGTATATACGCGGACCGGGTGACGAACTGTACGATTGCAGGCTTTTCTATCCTTCAGTACACCAACGGCATCTATATGGTAAACAGCCGTTCGAATACGTTCGCATCCAATCGGTTCATATCGAATATAGTTGCCGGCATCAATTTCTGGAGCGGAGATCATTGGAATACCATACTATCGAACGATATATGGGCGGTGACCAATCTTCACGGCATCTATCTCAGTACGTCATCGAGCAATCTCATCTGTTCGAACAGGATAGGCGAGTCCACCAACGGAATAGCGATAGCCAATACCAGCATCTACAATGAGATACGCCAGAATACGATATACTCCAATATCGACGGGGTGAACTTGAGCTCGGGGACCGCAGCGTATACGAGGGTCGTTTCGAACGATATCGTCGGGAATTATAATCGCGGTGTGGTGCTGCCGGCGACCCCGTCTGCCACGATCGCGTATAATACGGTGCGCGGCTGCGTGAACGCGAATTATGCGGCGATAACCATCGGCAACAGTGCGATGTACAATGTCATCGCGAACAACGCAGTGTACGATAACGGCGGTTCCGGCATCGGCGGGAATTATCCGAGCGCGGTGAGCAACAGCATCGTATCGAACGCGGTGAGTAATAATGCACGGTTCGGTATCTATCTCGGCTCGAGCTCGGTGAACACGGTCGTGTCGAACCATGTCGCGAGCAATGCGCTTTCCGGGATATACGCGAGCAACAGCATGTCGAACAGCATCGTTGCCAATCTCGTCGAGGGGAATGGAACGAACGGCATGCGGATCGTGTATTCGGATTCGGGGCTTGTCGCGGGTAACATCATCACGAACAATTACACGGCGGGTATTGTCTGTAACGAAGTATCGTTCATGCGTATACTGTCGAACACCGTTGTGAAGAACGATATCGATGCGGTCACATCGGGGATATCGATGAGCGCGGTTTCGGCCGGCATGTCCAATGAGATCGCATGGAACAGTGTCGCGGCGAACGGTGAGTACGGCATATCGGCAGGCGGTGCGCTGACCGATCTTGTCGCGGCGAGCAATATATGCATGGGGCATTCACGCGGCATCAATGCGGCGAATAGCACCGGGGCGCGCTGGACAGCCAATACGCTGGTGAGCAATTATAATGGGGCATATCTCTCGGGTGCTTTCGTTTCGAATTCGTTCCGATATAACGGCGTATCGAACAATACCGGATTCGGGCTGCAGTTCTATTCACTCGCCGGGGCTGGCGGGAATGAATTCATCGGTAATGATATCGCTGCGAATCCCGTCGGCATCTGCCATATGGCAGTGCAGACGAATATCGTATCGCTCAATAATATCGTCGGTAATGCGACGAACACGATATTCAGCAACGGCAATGCACTCAACTGGACGAACAACTGGTGGGGAGGCATCAATACGGGCAGCATCGCGGGCGGCATAACGGACGCGACCAATACGAACAATTACGCGCCCTACCGGCTCGGCGTCATCGGTGTAACACAGGGGGATACTGCATCGCCGACCGTCCCGACAGGTGTTGCGGCGGCGGGGACATCATCGAACATCGTCGTGTCATGGGATGATATGTCCGCCTCGGGTGCCGTCGGCTATCGCGTGTACCGTTCAACAACTATCGACGCGTGGACGAATTTCAACGCCTATTACACGAATCTCGGGGGGGTGACGAGCTTTACCGACACGAATGTGGGAGTTGGAACAAGCAATTTCTACTCTATCACTGCCTATGACGCCGCAGCGCCGTATCTCAATGAGAGCTGGTGGAGCGCGTCGGCGGGTGCGATGCGTGTGATGAATGCCGTCGCTTCGAACAGCGCCACGGGGCTTGAATATACGACGGTGCAGTCCGCCATCGACGCTGCTGCGAATAACTACACGGTTTTCATTTATACGAACACGACCAACGCCCTTGTGATCGCGGCAAAAACGAATCTCACGCTCATGCCGACGAACGCTATGGTCGCATTGAGCGGTCCGGGGAGCGCGGCCGGCAGCGGTATTTCAATAATCAATTCCGTCGGTGTGACGGTGACGAATATGTTCATCGACCGCTGGGCGCACGGCGTGTATGTCGTGAACTCGGACAGCAATACGATCATTGCGACGATCTGCAGCAACAACGCGGCAGCGGAGAGCGGCGGCGGCATCTATGGCAGCAACATCCGGTTCAGTGAGATACGAGGGAATATCTTCAGCAACCTCGCGACCAACGGCGGCGGTATTTATTTTAACAGCGGTCATAGTAACAGTATTCAAAGTTATATTCTTAACAACTACTCGACAAATGGGGGAGGAATATACTTACTGAATAGTTCAAGCAACAGTATTTCCGGCACTATCTGTAACAATTCTGCAAAATATGGCGGCGGCATTTATGCTAACAATGGGTTTTTCAATGTATTCGCGGGATATATTGCCACCAATAATGCATCCTTGGACGGCGGCGGGATCGACATGGAATACTCCGGATACAATACTATAAGCGCTGCATTAGTCTGTAATAGCGCGTATTCCGGCGGCGGCATCATGCTGAGCAGCAGTGTCAGCAATACGGTCAGCGGAATTGTTGCCAGCAATCAGGCGGAATATGCCGGGGGAGTGGATGTCTATTTCAGCGCCAGCAATGTGATAAGCGCTGCGATCTTCAGCAACACGGCCGGCAATAACGGCGGCGGTGTCTATGTCGGGTTCAGCGAGGACACCATAATAAGCGGCATAGTGGGCAACAATTATTCTGTCATGGTCGGGGGCGGAATTTCGATTGAGTTCGGCGGTTCGAACACAGTCAGCGGATCGGTGTCGAACAACCAGACGGGCTTTTACGGCGGCGGTATATACATGGACGGAGGCGTCAGCAATACAATCAGCGGTTTGGTCATCAATAATCAGTCGGCCCAGGACGGCGGCGGTATCTATGTAAAAAGCATTTCTAACATTACCATCCAGGCGATACTGTACGGCAACAATGCCAGTACGCGCGGCGGCGGTATCTATCTTGAAAAAACGACTAACGTTACGATAAAAAACTCATTTATTACCAATAACGCTGTTCCCGTGAACGGGATCATCAATGTATATGGTGCACAGATCGGCCTGGTTATTTCAAATAATGTCATCTCCGGAACAAACAATGCGTCTGCATATGCGGTGTATGAGGAGAATGCCAACACAGTAGGGCATGCCATTGTAGGCAACACATTCTATACCAATGCATTCGGCAGCATCTACTATGACTTCGGCGGTGCGGTGATCAATAATACGCAGATCGGGATACTCAACACCCCCGGGCATGCGGACCACGATGCGGCGATCGCTATCAACAACCGCGTGGCGCCGCTCCCGTATGTGGCGAGCAACAGCGCAACGGGGCTTCTCTACACGAGCGTGCAGGAGGCTGTCAACGCGGCGACGAATAACTACACGGTATTTGTATTGCAGGATGTCATCGACATTCTCGTGAACCCGGCAGGCACGGGCGTGACGGTTGACGGAAAGACGAACCTCACGATCATCGGCGCCAACGGCACGCCGCCGTATTTCGCGCTCGCTGGCGCAGGAGCCGGGACCGGCATCGGCTTGGCCGCAACTGCGACGGGTATTCGTATCGAAAATCTGGCCATAACAAACTGGAACACCGGCATAGGCATTACCAACGCGGAGAGCAATACCGTCGTCAACTGCACCGTATATTCGAACGACAGTTCGGGAATATTCCTGACCGGTGCCGGTTCCCGTTTCAACAGTATTCTTTCGAATGCCGTCTTTGGTCAGAATCAAAATTACGGGATCAACCTGGGGGTCGGATCGCACGAAAATCTGGTCGCGAGTATCGACGCAAGGAACAATCAAAACTTCGGCATCTATATGAATGAAACGGGCAGTAACACGCTGCTGTTGAATGTGATCGCTTCAAACGGCACCGGCGGGATCTATCTGACCGGTATCGGATGCAGTTATAACAGCATCGAGTCGAACCGCATATTCGGCATCACCCATGACAGCGGGGTCTATCTTGTCGGCGGCGCGTTCGGAAATTTCATTCGTGTCAATGATATCAGTTCGAATGATGTCGGTTTCTGCATGTCGGGGGCGTCGAACAACATTGTCGAGCGCAACAACATCTATGGGCAGCGATACGCCGTAAGCAATTTGTGCGCCGCGAGCAACAGCATTTTGTCGAACTGGTTCGGCGCTGTATCCCTTGCCGAGGTAGTGCGGACGAACTACGGCCTGCCGGAGACGTTGAGCAATGTTTTCGTACCGTACCGTCTCGGCATTATCGGTATTACGCAGTCCGACACAATGCCGCCGGTAACGCCGCAATTTACTGCGGCGACGAATATGACGAACGGCATCGCGCTTTACTGGAACAACACCGGCGGCGATACGGCGGGGTATCGCATCTACCGTTCTACGTCCAACGACACGTGGACGAATTTCACCGCGTATTTCACCAATGTCCCCGGCGCGACCGCTACCGCATTCACCGATACAATGGCAGCGGTCGGAACGTCGAACTATTATTTCGTAACGGCGTATGACGGCGCGGTGCCGTATCTCAATGAAACATGGTTCAGTACGTCCACGAACGGTATGGCGTTGCCGACGTTCATTGCGGCATCGAACACCAATACCGGGGTTATGTACACATCGATACAAACTGCCATTGACGCGGCTGCGAACGGGCATGCCATAGCCGTATATAATGGAGAATACGACGGGTTTACAATTTCGAACAAAACGTCGCTTGTCGTTACTTCACTGGCATACATCGCTTCGAATGACAATGCATCGGTCAGGATAACGAACGGCAGCACAGCGAGCGCGATCATCCTGAGCAATGCGCCGGGAACAACGATCGAAGGCGTCATGATAACGAATTTCACTGCCGGCATAAAAGTACTCGCGAACACGTACGGTTCGCGGTTTGTGAACAACCGTGTGACCGGTACAGGGACACAGTATGCTATTGATGTGAACGCCGGTATAACCAACATCCTTGTGAGAGGGAATCGCATCTATGATGTGGCTGTCGCCATAGTGAGCATGAGCATGAGCGATTCGCTCATTGAGAACAATGTGTTCATCGCGAATATCGGCCATGCGATCAATCTCGACGGCGGTGCGAGCAATACGATAGTGCGCTCGAATTCCATTACGGCAGGGGGCAACTGGGCGATGCGGCTCGGGTCGGCTGTGGATTGTCATTTTATCAGCAATGTTGTACGGGATATGAACAACGGGATCGAGAACCTCAACGGAAAGCGCAATACGTTCGCGGCGAATACGTTCGTATCGAACCTGAATTACGGCGTGCTCTGTCAGGGGACCGTAGCGAACGATAACGTCATATCGAATAACAGATTCTCGTACGGCGGGAACGGTGTCATCTGCGATGGCGCCTCCTCGAACAACCGTATCGTATGGAATTTCATCGCGACGAACCTTATGAACGGCGTTGCGCTGACCAACGGGGCGTTCGGCAATACGGTCGCGAGCAATACGCTGATAAGCAATGTCAGCTGCGGTATATTCATCGAAAACTCGTCGAATAACCTCGTTGTATCGAATGATCTCATCAATAATGATTATGGCGTGTCCATCGCTGAAGCTCCCTCGAAGTATAATTCAGTGCGCGGCAACAGGATGAGTGGAGGGACGGTCGGCGTAGGTGTGAGCGATGGAAGCTTTCAGACGATAGAGAGCAATGACATAGCGAACACCAGTTGGATGGGCATTTACTATAATTTCAGCTCAGGGAATTCTGCGACAGGGAACCTGACGTACTCCAACGGGAACACCGGTATCGGCGTGAACGCGTCGTGGAGCAACATGTTCCGCGGGAATATCGTCTACGGGGAATGGGAGGCCGTGACCATTGCAACGGCGTCCTACAGTAATTACTTTATCGGCAATATCATCACGAATAATACTGCCTGCGGCGTGCGGCTCGACAATAGCGAAAGTAATACCATTGCGTCGAACGTGATAGCGGATGTGCCGGTCGGTGTGACGAATAACGGCGGATCGAATATCGTGATATGCAATAACATAACGAATATCGGATCGATAGCGCTGTGGTCAGTGAGCGGCGTACTTGCCGCTTCGAACAATTATCTCGGTGTACGCGCCTGGTCGAATATTGCACCGAAGATCATCGGCGCGGATGCGGCCCCATGGGCGCTGTCAGCTATCGGTTCCGGCGGCGACTGGGCCATGCCCGCGGGTGTTGTGCTCGCCGCGTCCAACAATACAAGTCCTGTGGTGGCATTGAACTGGTCGTCGAATGCGGATGCCGATTTCGCTTCCTATCGTGTGCTCCGATCGACGAACAGCGCGTATACGAACTGGACGCTCGGTGACATGGTGTCAAATATCACCAGCGCAGCGACGACGAACATTGTCGATACCCTCTCTGTTCCGGGTATCTACTATTATTCGGTGACCGTGCGTGATGTGAACGGGAATGAATCGTGGTATTCACCCGTAACGAACGTGGTCTATGTTCCGCCGACGGTGTTCGTCGGGGTTACGAATCCAGCTCCCATGGCATGGATAACGAACTCATCGTATGCTGTTCAAGGATATGCGAGCAATACCTATGGTCAGCTCACCGGCGTCTGGTTCTCGACGAATGCGACGACGCTCTTCAATCTAGCAAGCGGCAACACGAATTGGACAACGAATGTCGATGTG
>JBBTBY010000083.1:1926-30596 GCA_038043445.1 Spirochaetota bacterium | reverse complement strand
GAGCGTGAAAATACTATACAAGGGATATGACAAATTGTCAACAGCACTGTCACCGTCCCTTGTGAACGTACCTGCGGCAGCGTGGTCGATGCGTGTACCGGCATATGCCGCATCGCATGTCGCGCTTGACTTTCAGGAGGTATATTGCTATTATAGCAATATATGAAAAACCCGCTACCCGCACAGCCGATCCAGGGATTGACCGACGGTATTGCCGTACTCACCCGGCTTGCCGTTTCGCGCGCCCCGGCAGCGGTCACATCGCTTGCGCGCGAGCTTGGGTTCGAATTGACCCGTACGAACCGGATTTTGAGGACGCTCGCGCATCTCGGCATGGCATACCGGACCAAGTCGAGGAAATACATCGCAGGGGCGGGCATGTATGTGCTTGCGGCGCAGAGCATGTTCGGATCGGGGCTCATCGAACGCACGAAACCGGTGTTCGAGCGTATCATCAAACACGGCTATACGACGGCTTTCGGCGTATTGTGGGGGGATATCGTATCGTATCTTTACCACGGAGGTCCGGGCATGCCTGTCGCTCAGGGATTCGGACATTTGGGCATGTACCCATCGGTGCGTTCAAGTCTCGGCATCGTGCTCCTTGCAGCCCGGGAGGACGATGAGATACGAGATATCATCGCCGGTGCGTACCGTCAGCATGCACGCATATCCGATGTGGTGCGATATATCGCATTCGCCCGTGAGCATGGCTATTCGAGCGTGCCGTCGCAGCGCAGAACGCGCAGCATCGCTGTTATTGCGGGGGACCCGCCGTACGGTGCGCTCGCTTGCTCCAGTGTACCGCACAGTGATGTGAAACGCATGGTCCCGATATTGAAAGATGCCGGCGATACGCTTGCGCGGCTCCTGACAGCGGAGGAAGTATGACGAACCGTGAGCGATTATTCGCCGTGCTTGACGGGAAGCCCGTCGATCGTATCCCGATATGGCTGTTATTCCCGTACCATCGATTGAGCTGCTACACCGATGTGCGGACGAATCCCTGCTATTCATCCATATTCGAGGCATCCAAAGACAATGCGGTCATGCTCGACAGGCGATTTATCGGTGCATCGATATTCGCTCCGACGGTGAAATATCGGAAAGAGGAAACGGTCGACAACGGGGCGAAGGTCCATCGGCAGTATATGCAGTATCGAGATGCCGTGATTTTCTCTGAAGTGCGCGAGAAGGACGGTGTGCGTACGGAAAAGAAACTCATCCGGAGCGAGGATGACCTGCGCGCCATCGCTGAATTCCCCATAGTGACCGATGCTGCCGCGATACATGCCGAACTCGATGCGAAGCTTCCGGCATATCGTAAGGAAAAGGATGAATTCCCTTCGGCATACGGATCGATGATGCTCGATCTCGGGGAACCGATCAATTTCATCTATCACAGCGCCGACCTTCTTGATTATCCCGTATGGTCGATAACGCAGCATGACACGGTCGTGCGTTTCCTTGAAAAGAACATGGAGCGGCTGCGCGTCATCTATCGCTATGCGCTTGAGCATGACATGGCCGATGTGTATTTCCTTGTCGGGAGCGAGCTCGCTTCCCCGCCGATGGTGAGCAGGGATACGTTCCGGCAATGGGTGCTGCCGTATACGAAGGAACTTATCGCGATGGTCCATCAATACGGTAAAAAAGCGATAGTCCATTATCATGGTCAGATAAAGGAGATACTGCCGGACTTCCTCGAAATGGCGCCCGATGGCCTTCACACGATAGAAGCCCCGCCGGTGGGGAATTGTACGCTTGCGGAAGCGTTCGATGTCACCGAGAACAAGATAGCGCTTATTGGAAATATCCAATACGACTGTTTCCGGTCGTACGGAGAGGATGAAATGCGGGAAGCGGTGAAGAATGTCATCGATGAAGCTGCCGGGAGGAGATTGATACTCTCGCCGAGCGCGGGTCCGTATGAGGATGCGATATCGGAGAGGATGCAGAGGAATTATCTCGCTTTTATGAAGGCGGGATCGGAATACGGCGGACAATAATGTTCAGGGAGTCTCACGGATGAAGAACAGCATGCATAAAGCCGACTTCTGCGTTGTCGGAGGCGGACTCGCCGGTATGTCGGCGGCCATTGCGGCAGCGCGTCACGGGCTGAAAACCGTTCTCATGCATGACAGACCGGTACTCGGCGGTAATGCATCGAGCGAGGTGCGCATGTGGGTGTGCGGCGCGCATGGGAAGAACAATCTTGAGACCGGCATTGTCGAGGAGATACAGCTTGAAAATCTCTATCGCAATAATTATCCGAACTATTCGGTATGGGACAGTGTGCTCTATGAAAAAGTCCGGTTCGAACCGAATATCACCGTGCTCCTCAACTGCAGCTGTACTGAAGCGCAGATGAGCGGCAAGCGCATCCGTTCGGTGAAGGGGTGGCAGGGTACCGCGGAGACATGGCATACGGTGGAGGCATCGTTCTTTTCCGACTGCTCCGGTGCCAGCATACTCGCTCCGCTTACGGGTGCCGACTTCCGTATCGGGCGTGAAGCCGCGTCCGAATTCAGTGAGGACATCGAACCGCCGACGGCCGACAGGAGAACAATGGGGATGAGCTGTCTCATTCAGGCGCGCGAGACCGATCGCCCGCACGGCTTTGTTCCGCCGTCATGGGCGAACAAGTATTCGGACGAAAGCGCGTTCCCGCATCGCGGTCATGAGCTCAAAGGCAGCCAGAATTTCTGGTGGCTCGAACTCGGCGGAGAACATGATTCGATACACGATACAGAGACGCTCCGCGATGAATTGCTCAAGGTCGCGTTCGGCGTGTGGGACCATATCAAGAATCACGGTGATCACGGCGCCGCGAACTGGGTGCTCGACTGGATGGGCTTTCTCCCCGGGAAGCGCGAGAGCCGCCGCTACATCGGCGACCATATCATGACGCAGAACGATGTGCGCGCCGAAGGTCGCTTCGAGGATATCATCGCATACGGCGGCTGGTCGATGGACGATCATCATCCGGCGGGGTTCAGACATCCCGGCGCACCGACGATATTCCATCCGGCACCCTCACCGTACGGTATACCGTATCGCTCGCTCTTTTCAAAGAATATCGAGAATCTCTTCTTCGCCGGGCGCAATATCAGCGTTACCCATGCGGCGATGAGCTCTACCCGTGTCATGGCGACCTGTGCCACGCTCGGACAGGCCGTCGGCACGGCAGCGTTCGTCGCGAAGGAGAAAGGGCTGTCGCCGCGCGGTGTCTATCAGAAAGAGCTCGCTTTTCTGCAGCAGACGCTCATGGGGGATGACGCATATCTGCCGTGGAAAAAGCGCGATATCCCGGCGATATCGAAGCGGGCGGAACTTACGGCGTCAGCCGGGAATGCAGAAGCCGTACGCAACGGCATCGATCGTCCCGTCGGCGATTCGTTCAACGGGTGGCAGGCACCGGTCAGCTCATCGATAGCCTATCGCTTCGCGAAGAATGAAACCGTGCATGAGGCGCGCATAATATTCGACAGCGATCTTAATCGCGGCGGGAAGAATATGCCGTCGTATTATCCCCTTGCGATGCCGGAATACAAAGTGCCGGCATCCATGGTGAAGACGTTCCGTGTCGAGGGCGAGGTCGATGGTGTATGGAAGACCGTTTTTCGCACCGAGAATAATTATCAGCGGCTTGTGCGCGTTGCGCTTAAGGATCCAGTATCGGCGATACGCCTCGTTCCGGAAGCGACATGGGGTTCTGTCGACGCAACGGTCTTTGCCTTTGATGTCAGGTAAGTGAATGCACACGCCGCACACGTGCTGTTTGACAGCGTAAAAATTACATAGTATAGTCGCTCATCCATTGATGAGGTCTACGAACATGATCGATCCGCTCAAGCTTTTCATAGCGTTCAGGAATCGCTGGCAGTATTTCGCCGTTGCGCTCGTGCTTTTCGGGACCGATATGGCGAGCAAGATCGCGGTCATGAAAACGCTCCCGCTCGGTATCGTGAAATCGATATTCCCGCCGTTCCTTGTATTCGTGCATATCAAGAATCCCGGTGTCGTCTACGGCATCATGAAGAACCCGCCCGCGTTCCTCAAGCCGTATTTCGTGTGGATAGTCATCATCATGGGCATTGCCGCATCGATATTCCTCGTCTACCTCATTCTCAGTACGGATAATAAGCAGCGCCTGTCGCTCATAAGCTTCATGCTCATACTCGGCGGCGCGTTCGGCAATATCGGCGACCGCTTCATTTCGAAAGAGGTGACCGATTTCATAAGCATCGGGCTTACCGACACGATACGCTTTCCGTACATCTTCAATCTCGCCGATACGTGGATAACGTGCGGCTTTGTACTCCTCATCATCGCTGTGTTCATTCTCCGTGAAGGCGACAAGAAGAAAGCATAGATGGAGCCCATCACGGTCGACACCGAGAGCGCAGGGACGCGGCTCGATATCCATCTCCGCAGCGTGCTTTCCATCTCGCGTGCACAGCTCGTAAAGAACATCGCAGGCATACAGGTCAACGGGAAATCGGTCAAGCCGTCCATGCGGCTCTCCGCGGGCGATGTGATAACGGTAGCGCTGCTGCCCCCGGCCGAAAGCGATGTGCTGCCCGAGAACATTCCGCTCCCTATCGTATACGAGGATGATGCCATCGTCGTCATCAATAAACCCGCGGGCATGGCGTCGCATGCGAGCGACCACGAGAAGAGCGGGTCCGTCGTCAACGCGGTGCTTTTTCACTGCAGGGATATGCAGTTCTACGGCGATACGTCCCGTGCGGGCATCGTGCATCGTCTCGATAAGGATACGAGCGGCATCATGGTCGTCGGGAAATCACCGACAGCGGTGGAGGCGCTCCAGCAGCAGTTCGCCGCGCGGACGGTCGAGAAGATATATCATGCTATCGTTGCCGGTACGGTCGAGCACGAGCACGGCATCGTCGACGCGGCTATCGGCAGACATCCGCGCTATCGGAAGAAAATGACCGTTCGCGCCGACGGCCGTGCAGCGCGGACGATCTATGACGTTCTCGAACGGCTCAGGGGCGCAACGCTCGTGAGACTTACGCCCCGGACCGGGCGTACGCACCAGCTCCGTGTACATCTCGCATCGATACGACACCCGATAATCGGCGACCGCATCTACTCAAAGACCGCAAAGGATTACCGGATGAAGGGGCTTGCCCTTGTGGCGAAGAAGCTCTCCTTCGACCATCCGGTAACGAAAGAGCGTGTATCGTTCGAGATCGAATATCCCGAAGATTTCAAGGAATGGCTTACGCGGTTGCGCGGGTAGGCTTTTTTCCTGGATATATCTCGATGGACCTACTTGCCGAACTGTACCTTGAAATTCCTGAACCGGATGTCCATGGCGGTGCCGATCTTATCGGTGTTCGCATAGCAGTTGAACGAGAATCTGTTTGACAGCACGAGCGGCGCATCGCCGACGACGGACTTTCCGTCTATAGAGCCGCGTAGTTTGTTCGTGCCGTCGTAACGTATGCTCATGGTGTGCCAGCGATTGCTTTCATCCCCGATCTGCTCCAGATTGCCGAAAAATTTATTCCCCTCTTTCCCGGAGGCGATCGCCTGCATGCCGTAGCCGTACCCGTGCTGGAATAGGAGAACGGTGGAGCGGACTCCTTGCCCTTCGATTCCGAAACTGACAAGTCTCGGGTCTGGACCGTTGAACACGGGGACCATGAATTCAATATCGGCGGAGAAGGGGCTTGGAGCGAATGTATTCACTGTTGTTAATCGGTTCCCGCTTGCCCATCCATTTGTCTGTGTCGTTCCAATTATCTTTGCTTCGTTACCCTGTACATTGATAGAGCATCCTGGTTTTGTACTCGTCGACCATTGCTGTTCGCTGAAAAGCAGAAATGAATTCTTTGCAATGTAATTGTCAGGGTCAATAACGGCCCAGAACGCAGGTTTCGGTTTCCCTTCGACATCGAAAAGCGCGGGGTGGTTTTTCCTTCCTTGAACGGGCATGCGGTCGAGCCACGTTAATCCATCATAGAGCGCCCAGAATGTCACTCGGGAAATGACATCCTTTCTTTTTTTGAACAGCTTGAAAAGCTGCGCATAGGTCAGCGCCTGCTGTGCAAGAATATCATCAGGCACTCCGTTTGCATATGGGTTGTTGAGCCCGTCGTTATTGTCGCGGAACACGCTTACGTCGAGTTCACTTATCGCGACCTTCACGCCTGCCTGTGCGAGGGCTGTAATGGCCGTTTCAACGCTCGTCGGATTTACCCAGGCGTTCACATGCATTTGCAGCCCCACTTCATCGATACGCCCGCCGGATTTGCGAATATGCCCGATAAGATCAGTGCAAAACTTTATACGATCGAGGGAAGATTCCTGTCCGTAATCATTGTAGGTAAGCCGTACGCCGGGAAGTGCGTTGTCGGCATACTGGAATGCTTTTTCGATATAGTCATCACCGATGATCCTATGCCACGGCGTTCCTTTGAATGCGCCGCTGTTTTTTGCATCCGGCGAGGCCTCATTCGCTATATCCCAGCTTGTCACGGAAGCAGCATAGCGCTTTGCCACCGTGCTGATGTGTTCGCGCATACGGTCGAGAAGGGCATCGCGCCCGATCTCGGAACCGGAATCGTTCTGGAACACCCATGCAGGGGTGGTGGTGTGATAGATGAACGTATGGCCATGGAGCTGCATGGCGTTCTGTGAGGCATATGCAGCGATTGCATCGGCTTCATCGAACGTGTATGCATCTTTTTTCGGTTGTATCTGGGACCATTTCATGGCATTCCCTGCGGTCATCCCTGAAAAGTGCCTTCGGAGGATCGACTCGCACTTTCCAATACGCAGCATGGACATGTCGCCCGCGCATAGAGGGAAATACGACGCATACGTTTCCCTGAGTGATGGGATTGATGCATGATCGAAGGTGATCGGCGATCGCGGTACCCAGTTCGAACGCGTTGTTACGCTGAATGAGATCACATTCGTTGCTGTGCGCATGTCCTTGTTGACCCCAAAGAGCATGGGAACGAGCGACTGCTTGGGCGTCCAGTTCTTCCGCTGGTCCATGAGAGCGAACGTGAACGTTCCGGTAATACTGATGAAGCGTCCCGGCATATCAATAGCAATGGTGCGTTCGGAGAGGTCGTTTGCCTCAAAAATATTTTCTTTTGCCGGAAGATTTGTTCCGAGTATATAAAAATTCGTCCCGGAACGAACGACGGTTCCCATGGTCTCGTTCGTAATAGGGATGCGTATCTGATACAGTATCCAAGTGAGATCGTCCGGGTTCGTGTACTCTGCCTGAACATTGAAATTGTCGGCGCCTCCGGTCACCGTCTGATCGAGCAGCATGCGTTCGTTGCTCGCCTTTTCCACATCAAGAACGTAGAGCGCGCGTACGCGGTTGCCGTTCGTGCTCAGCCCTGATTCGGGGTAGAGTTCTTTTCGGTTAAGCTCCCATACGCCGCGTCCCTGCGTTTTCCCACGCATGGTCATGCCGGATACGATATTGCCGATCTTTATCGTTCCGCGATCGTCGACGGAGATGTCATCGCCGAGCTTGAATGTCCCGAGTGCGTTCGTAGCGCTTTTCGTATCTGTCGGAGCGCCTCCGTCAAGGCGCCTCAGGTTCTCGATTATCACCGGTTTGTCCGCCACCGCGTCGATGCCGTTGATCCTTGCTATTGCGCGTATGATCGGCGCCGTTTCCGGGCGTATCGGCGTGGGTGAGGGGGCGGTTCGACGGGTAATGGTGGTCTCGGTGAGCTCCGGTACGAGGACGGTCCCCGCGGCTGTTGTTACCCGCACCGTACCGGTGAGCACGGCGATCCTGCTTTGTGTGCTGTCGGCGGAGACGTAGAACGATGTCCCGCGGACGGCGACGACCCCTGCCGGTGTTGTTACGTCTATCTCTTCCGAGGGCATGAGTTTTCGCATGGCGAAGAGAATGCCGCCTTTTTTCATGTTCATGCCCAGGCGGCCCTTTCTGTTTATCATGGCATCGATGCGAACGGTGGTGCGTTCACGTACCTGGAATACGCCGAAATTCTCCATGCCGGCGGTTAGTTCGCTGTTCGCGGCAGTTGTGATATTGTCGTTCATCAGTATGACATCGCCTGCGGCAAGCGTCTTTCGTATCGATCTTCCCGATGCAACGGTGACCTGCCCGCGTATGGCGGTCACGTACGCGAATTTAGTGAGATCGGCTTCGGCAGAAATTGACAGTACGCATACACAGAAGATGACAGCACAATGTTTCAGCATAAAGACCCCTTTCCTCTCGTGTTTCGCTTTGCTTCAGATGCCCCAAGTTCGGATCATTTTTCGGCGATCAATTCCCCGCACGTTATCGGTGTCCCCGGCATGCCGTTGGGGCGATCGAATTTGATGCATATCCCGTCGTCCGCGCGGCACCAGTAGAGCGCGCTCCAGAACATCGAGAACGGTCCCAGGATCGTCATGCGAACACGCAATGCCGTGCGCGATACGCCCCCGACGGTTATTGTTTCCGTTCCTTCGCGTATCATCATGAGGTTGTTCGCGGTAAGGTCGGCGGGATTGACCACCCAGAACGGCTGTTCACGGCTGCCGGAGCGAACGAAAAGTGCGATGGGAAGCTCGAACAGCTGATACCAGGGTATGGCGCCAAGCTCTACCGACCGCCCGACTACCGGTTTGCCGGCAAGCGTTCCGGAGAAATGAACGGCCGTATTCGAGCGTACGCCGATGATGGTCCATGTTTCCGTGCTCTCCCAGCGGAGCATCGCCCCGTTCAGTGCATGGATGCAGTCGGTATCGCGGGTGCCGGCGACATTCGATGATGACAGCCGTATGATGTTCCTGTCCTCTTTCCATGAGACGATGTAGGTGTTCGTCCTGTCCCCGGTCACGCTCCGATAGGTGTATGCACCGTTCTCAATGCCCGAGAGCCCGCCCGCCAGAACGATCATCGAAAGAAGCACGAACCGCACGGTCAATTCCCGGATTCTACCGCGGCGACAAGCGCCTGATATTTTGCACGCCGCTCGGGGACCTTGACGATATAGCGTTTCGTTTCATAGGGAAGCGATGCCGAAAGGGCGCTGTAGAAATCGCTGTCGGATGCCTTGAGGAGCGACCTGTTCGCATCGATCCATCGGCGGATACGCGGGGCGCCGCAATTATATCCGGCGACACCCATGAGCTCATGCTTGTACTGATAGTCCCGGAACGGCTCGAAATATGCCTTGTAGGTATAGAACTGATTGAGGAGCGCGGTGCCCAGATTGATGTTGAGGTCGGGCGCTTTCAGCTGCTGTATCGATATGTACTGCTTTGAACCGAGCGCGGTCTTTGCCGCATCGGACGCGCTGTCGGGCACGAGCTGCATGAGCCCGTAGGCGATACCGTTGTCCGAGTAGGGGTTGAACGCGCTTTCCACTTCGATGATGGAGAGCGTAAGGTCAAGCGATATGCCGTGCTTCTGCGAGAATTTCTTCACGTACGGATAGTAGATCCGTGCGCGCTCCGTCATGTTATCTTTTTTGAGCGGCACGGTCGCGGTGTATTTCACCTTCGTCTCGCCGTCGGGGGCCTTGTAGATCGTGCGTTTGGTGGCATCGCGTGCGCGCTGCATATCGCCTTCGGTCAGCTGATTCCTGAGGTACTGATCGCCGCCGGCATCCTTATCGTCCCTGACTGCGATGATGCGGTCATTGATCGAGGTGAGCATGCCCTGCCTGTTCTCGTTCTTCTCGGAATCGATGACCTCGACGGTGACAGCGCCGTCCTCGAACGCGACCTTTGTCTTCTTCTTCGCATCCTCGGAGTACGATACATAATCATAACGCGTCGACTTCTCTATCCTGTCCCAGAGCCGCTGTATCTTCGCCTCGAGCGTTTTTGTCCTGTCCGCGATAGAGGTCTCATGCGCCGTCGACTTCTGCTCTATGGCGCTCTTCACGCCGCCGGTGCGCTCCTGGATCTTCGAGAGCGATGATTGCGCCCCGAGCATGCCGATCACACCGACCAGTAGTGCGGCAGTACGTATCGTTCTTTTCATGTTCATCACTCCTGCATCGTTAATGTCCGGCGACCGAGCGCTTCGCCATATCGATGACCTTTTTATCGGACAGCGTATCCGCTTCATCGCCCGGCGCCTTTACGACCGTGCATTTTCCCTCGAAGAAAACGCCTTCCTCGGCGACGATGCGCGGTGTCTCGATATCGCCGGCAAGATCGGCGGTAGCCAGAAGCACGAGGCGCTTCGTCGCGCGCAGATGTCCCTTAACCTTGCCGCCGACAATGATGATCTCAGCGCTGATGAAGGGTTCATCGGGTTTCATCGATTCTGACGCCGTCGCTTTCCCATTGACACCGACGAGTACGCGGCCGCCCTTCGCTATCTTTCCGATGAATTCCCCGTCGATGCGGAGCAGCCCGTTCAGTTCGAATTCACCGCGAAGCTTCGTGCCCTCCCCGATGATGCTGTTGATAAGAAGATTTTCGCCGTATACCATGTTAGAACCGCGTCGTCATGTACGACCAGGGGTCGACGGGGACATCGCCGAGGCGTACTTCATAATGGAGATGCACCCCCGTGGTCTTTCCCGTCTTTCCCATGAACGCTATTGTGTCGCCCTTGCGTACGCGCTTGCCGGGTACCACGTTCAGCCGATAGTTATGCGCATAGAGCGAGCGATACCCGAATTTGTGATCGATGATCACCGCGTGCCCGTAGCCGCCGAGCCAGCCGGCATACGCGACGACGCCGTCAGCGGTGGCGATGATGGGCGTGCCCTGTATATAGGCGAGGTCAACGCCCTTATGATACACGTATTTCTTGGCGAACGGCGACATGCGTACGCCGAAACCGCTCGTCCGCTGCCCCGCATAATCCCTCACCGGCCAGGCTGACGGCATGGCAGTAAGGAGCATCCGCCGTGCATCGACGAATTTATACACGTTCGTCAGGTGCGGACGCGAGGTATCGAGGCGAATGCCGAGCTTCGAGAGGAGCTCCGCGTCGCGCGGATAGGTGAAGACGATGCCTTTCGCGTCGTTGGTGGCTGGTGCCATACGCTCACGCTGCGGGTAATTCATGCCGGATGCCTTGTACAGGTTCTTCAACGCCGATTCATACGCATCGAATTCGCGCTGCAATTCCCTCGCGCTGTCATGGTATTTTCCGAGGGAGAGCATCATCTTCCGGTCCTCTTCCCTGAGCGGCTTCAGATTGGCGTCCGCCGGTTCGCGTTTGAACGAGAAGGCGAGTGCGAGCACGAGAATGCCGATGAGCACGAGCGCAGCGAATGCGATGGTGTAATTATAGAGGTGAAAATTGAGGATGCTCTTCTCGGAATGCGGGACGAACATTATCGTCTGCATCTCCATGCCTTTCTGGTGGATGGCACGAAGTATGCGCCGAACGAACTGCTCGATGCGCACGGAAAGCTTTTTCTTGCGGACAAGGTGGTCGTAGCTGTGGTCCATATCGCTTATACTATCGGATTATTCCGCGCCTCCGTCAAGTGTTCCCATCCTGTTCCCCGAACATATCGGTCACGGTCTTTACGCCCAGATGCCGGTAGGCGAGTGCGGAGGCGACGCGCCCTTTCGCCGTGCGCTTGATGAAACCGCACTGGATAAGGTAGGGTTCGATGACGTCCTCTACCGTTTCGGCATCCTCCGAAAGGGAGACCGCCATCGTTTCCAGCCCTGCCGGACCGCCGGCATAATGCTCTATTATCACCGTGAGATACTTTTTGTCAAGCGCGTCAAGCCCCCGTTCGTCGATGCCGAGGAGCGTGAGCGCCTCCTCCGAGAGCTGCGCGGTTATGGTCCCGTCCGCTTTGACGACGGCGTAATCGCGGATGCGGCGTATGATGCGGTTGACGATGCGCGGCGTTCCCCGCGAACGGCGCGCGATGAGCCCGGCGGCGTCCGCCGCGAGCGGTATCGCGAGGAGCCGTGCGCTCCGTTTCACTATCTCGCTGAGCTCGGTCTCATCGTAGTAGTTGAGCCGTTCCACGATGCCGAAGCGGTGATAGAGGGGAGAGCTCAGCATGCCCGCGCGTGTTGTTGCGCCGATGAGCGTGAACTTCGGGAGCGGAACCCGGAAATTCTTCGCGCCGATGCCTTCCCCGACCTTGATGTCGACGAAAAAATCCTCCATGGCGGAGTAGAGTATCTCCTCCACCTGCGACTTCAACCGATGTATCTCATCGATGAAGAATACATCGCCTTCCTTAAGCGTGGTGAGCACGGAGGCGAGGTCTCCCGCATGGTCGATGGCGGGGGCGGACATGCTTTTCATCGTAACGCCCATTTCGTTCGCGCAGATGGCGGCGAGCGTGGTCTTGCCGAGGCCCGGGGGGCCGTAGAACAACACATGATCGAGCGGATCGGCGCGTTTCTTCGCCGACGCAAGATAGATGGAGAACTTTTCCTTGAGCGTCTTTTGTCCGACAAAATCAGCGAGGACGCGCGGCCGTATCGCGTGGTCGACCGTGTCCTCATCGGTGTGCTTGGGCGTGTTTATCGGATTATCGCTCATCGATGCGCAGTATACAGCGGCGCATGGGAAAAGACAAGGAATTCCATTTTCTCAGCTGCGCATATGCGGGAAAAGTATCGTATCGCGTATGCTTGCCGTGTTGATGAAAAGCATGATAAGGCGGTCAATGCCGATGCCGAGCCCGCCAGCGGGGGGCATGCCGTACTCAAGCGCGTTCACATAGTCCTCGTCCATGAACATGGCTTCATCATCGCCGGTAGCGCGCTCTTTCACCTGCGCTTCGAAGCGGCTCTTCTGATCGACGGGGTCGTTGAGCTCGGAGAAGGCATTGCCCATTTCGCGGCCGTAGATGAATATCTCAAAGCGCTCAACGAGCTCGGGATCATCCTTTTTACACTTCGCGAGCGGCGATACTATCTGCGGGAAATCGGTGATGAACGTCGGCTGTATCAGCTTCGGTTCCACCTTCTCCTCGAACACATGCGTCATCGTCACCCATTTGTTGGGAGTGCCCTTCATCTCGATGCCGATCTGCTTCGCCGCCTTTACCGCATCGGCGTCGGAGAGCGCGCGGAAATCGAGGCCGGTATTGTCCTTGACGGCGGTTATCATCGGGATGCGCGGCCACGGTGCTGCGAATGAAAGCGTCGTGTCCTGGTACTCGATCGATGTGCCGCCATTCACGTCCCTGCACACTGCGGCGAACATATCCTCGGTGAGCTTCATCATGTCATTGTAGTCGGCATACGCCTGATAGCATTCGAGCATGGTGAACTCGGGATTATGCTTCGTCGATACGCCCTCGTTGCGGAAATTGCGATTGAGCTCGAACACGCGGTCAAGCCCGCCCACGATGAGGCGCTTGAGATAAAGCTCGGGTGCGATGCGGAGATACATGTCGCGGCTTAATGCATTATGATGTGTAATGAACGGACGCGCCTTGGCGCCGCCGGGTATTATCTGCATCATGGGGGTTTCCACTTCGAGGAAGCCTTTCTCGGTGAAGAAGTCCCGTATGCGGCGTACGATGCGCGAACGCAGTATGAACGAAGCGCGCACATCGTCGTTCACGATGAGGTCGACATAGCGCTGACGGTAGCGCGTTTCGGTATCGGTGAGGCCGTGGAATTTCTCCGGAAGGGGATTGAGCGCCTTGGAAAGCAGCGTGAATTTCGATACCTGAATGCTTATCTCGCCGGTGCGTGTTCGGAACGCCTCGCCGGCAACGCCGATGATGTCGCCGATGTCAAGAAGCTTCTTGAACACCTCGTATTCGCCTTCGCCCACGGCGTCGCGTGTGACGTATATCTGTATCGTGCCGGCAGCGTCCTTTATCGTGGCGAAGCTCGCTTTGCCCATGACGCGCATGAGCATGATGCGCCCGGCGGATGCGAGCGGCGTCTTATCGTTCGAGAGCGAATCGAAATTTTCCTTTATCTGTGTGCTCGTATGCGTGACATCGAATCGGACCGGGTAGGGGTCTATGCCGCGTTCGGCAAGGGTAGATAATTTACCGAGTCGGGCCGCCTTTTCCGAGGGCTGTGATGCTTCTTGTTCCATGGAGGTCTCCGTTTTTCGTGGGAGGGATTGTATCATGGAAGCGGGAAATATCCATACATCGTATCGTCATATAGCTGCACGATGTGTCGATCCGGGGTAGTGCACACGAGCCCGGGAGATGAACTTGACGCGCGAAATGGACGATATATAGTCGTACGCAGCGAACGCTGTTACGATGCCTGTCGATATCGATGGGCATCAAAGTTGAATGAGCTTAATGTACATGTGCCGATCATTCTTCGTCGTCATATTCATGGCACCGCTCCTCGGTGCGGGTCCGAACGTATCGCGGGCGGATGTCGCTCTCGATACGAACGATATTTCTCTTCAGACCGCCATCACGCGTACGAATGCGTCCGCCGGGACGAACGCCGTCAAGGGGAAAACGAATGCATCGGGATCGAACGCGTTCCGTACGTGGCTCGCGTCATTGCCGAAGTTCAAGATACAGCCGAGCATGATCGATCATCACATCGTCGCGTTCTACGGAAAACCGCGCTCCCTGCGGATGGGGATACTCGGACGCCACAGTAAAGAGGAGCTAGTGCCGATGCTGCGCGCCGCGGCATCGAACTATATCAGCACGAATCGGCGCTCGACGGTCACCTGCGCGTTCTATATCGTCTATGGCATGTGCTCGCCCGGCGGAGAGATAATCACGCTCGATAAGAAGATCGTGGAGTCGTACATACACTTCGCGCAGTCGAACAAGATGCTCGTATTCCTCGATCATCAGATCGGGAAGCACTCGGTGGGGTACGCAATGCGTTCTCTCCTGCCGTTCCTCGCGTACAGCAATGTGCATCTCGGGCTCGATCCGGAATGGCGTACGGAAAAGCCCATGGAGGATATCGGCATCGTTACCGCTGCGGAGATCAATGAGGCGCAGTCGAATATGCAGGCGTATCTCATCACCAACCGCTACCCCGGAAAGCGTATGCTCGTCATCCCGCAGTTCCACGAGAAGATGCTCGTCTACCGCCGTACGATACGCGCACAGTATGATCCGGTCGTCATCGTGCATTCCACATCGGGTATCGGCCCTCCGGCTGCAAAGCGTGCGATACACATGTTCAATTCTCTTGCTACGAATATGCCGAATAAGGCGTTCAAGCTCTGGTACCCGTCGGAGAAGACGAATATCCCGTACGACAATCCGATCATGAAGCCCGAAGAGGTGGTTTCGCTCAGACCGGAGCCGATGCTCATCATCTATCAGTAGCAGATAGCAGTGCATTGCCCGCGCATTGACAGTGTAAAATAATTGTTGACGGGAATGTACCAACGTTGTATACTCCGTCCACATGCTGGCAGCCATAATTGTATTAGCACTGATCGAGATAGCCGGTTTTGCGTTTTTCTATCTCTATATCGTGGGTCCTGTGCGGCGAAAGGTCGAACGGGATATCATCGAGAGCATGGAAAAAGATCTGAATGCACTGGTGACCGAGTTCAATCGCAGCGCTTTGCAGAATGTTGAGCTTATCGAAGAGCGCATCAATCGGCTGAAAGAGGCCGTAGCGGCAAGTAAGGATGCCGAATTGTCGCTTCTCAAGGCATCCGATAAAGTACAGGCAAAGCGTGCACCGGTAAAAAAAACAACGGTACATGAAGATGCGGCTGCTTCGGATACGTCGTATGGGGTAGCGGCATATCGATCGTCGACCACACGCGAGGAAAAAGATATTACGCTTACCGTCGGGACGGATGGCGTTCGCGAGGAAGCTGTTGACATTCAGTCGCGGATCGTTAGTTTATACGGGTCCGGTGTGACCGTGTCACAGATCGCCGAGCGGGTACAGATGACACGCGGCGAGATCGAAGTGATACTCGGCATGCACGGAAAATTATAATCATTTCGGTGCGATAACACTATGCTTGCAGAGCGAATCAGGTCCGTCCCGGACCTTCCGGGCGTATATTTGATGAAGGATGCGGCCGGCGGGATCATCTACGTCGGCAAGGCGAAATCACTTAAAAAGCGCGTGCAGTCCTATTTCAATGACGGTGCAAAAGATCCGAAAACGATGCTGCTTGTCGAGGCGATCAACGATCTCGATTACATCGCAACGCAGAGCGAGGTCGAGGCGCTGCTCCTCGAAGCGGAGCTCATCAAGAAGCATACGCCGCATTTCAATATCGACCTCAAGGACAACAAGACATATCCGTTCATCAAGGTGACCGATGAGCCATTCCCGCGCATCTATAAAACGCGTACCGTCACGAACGACGGCCGGTATTTCGGCCCGTTCGTCGATGTGTGGCAGGTTCGCGAGATAATCGGTCTCATAGAACGACTGTATCCGATACGTACCTGTCGCCATACGACGTTCAAGCGCCACGCAAAATGCCTGAATTATCATATCAATAAATGCAAAGCGCCCTGTGCCGGCATTATCAGTGAGGCGGAATATCGATCGTTCATCGATGAGGCCGTGTTCATCCTGGAAGGGAAGATCGACGGGCTTGTAGAACTGCTCACCGAACGGATGAAGCGTCATGCAGAGGGCATGGAATTCGAACAGGCAAAGGCATTACGTGATCAGATATCCGCGCTCGATGCCGTGCGGGTAAAGCAGGATGTATACGTCCACGACGGCGAGAACGCCGATGTGATCGGTATGTATGGTGAGAACAATCACTATACGGTCATTCTGCTCAGTGTGCGCGGCGGCAGGCTTACTGATAAAAGAAGCTTTTCCGTCACGGGGTTCGGATCGACGGCGGAGATAATGGCGGAATTCATCAAACGGCATTACGAGACGATCGATGCGCCCGCGGTCATCCGTGTCGGTGAGGATATCGAAGATCGCGACGCCATAGCCGCGTGGCTCGCCGAAAAGCAGAAGTCTCCGGTGGCGATAGCCTATGCTTCAGGCGATACCAGACGCGGCATACTGTCCATCGCTTATGAAAATGCGCGGCTGACGTTCAGGGAGACGCATCTCACGAAGGAGCTTTCATCCGGTGTTGCGCGGCTGCAATCGGTGTTCAAGTTCGAGAGGCCGCCTGCTTTGATCGAGGCGTTCGATATCGCCCACCTCATGGGTTCGCATACATACGCGTCGCTCGTGCGTTTCACCAACGGTGTAGCCGATAAGAAGAACTATCGATTGTTCCGCATACGCACCGTCGCCGATATCGATGACCCTCGGTCGATACGCGAGGCGGTGTTCCGCCGCTATCGGCGTCTGGTAGCAGAAGGAAAACCGATGCCTGACCTTATACTCATTGACGGCGGACGTGCGCAGCTCAACGCGGCGATCGATGCATTAAAGGAATTATCGATACACGGCCAGAAGATCATCGCTCTTGCCAAGCGGCTTGAGGAGATATATCTCCCGAATCGGGATGAGCCGCTGAGGCTCCCGGCGAACGATGAGGGGCTGCTCCTGCTTCAGCGTATACGCGATGAGGCGCATCGCTTCGGGAATTCGCGCCATGCTCGTGCGCGTGTGAAGGGATCGCTTGCAAGCGTGCTTGAACGTATTGAGGGCGTTGGACCTGCGCTCAGGAAACGGCTGCTCAGCCACTTTAAAAATATTGAAGCGATAAAAAAAGCGGATGTACATGAACTTTCGCAGGTACGCGGCGTGAGCAGATCACTTGCCGTGCGTGTGCGCGATCATTTCACGAAATAGTACACGTACCTTATTCCGCGGTCAATTCAAAGAAAAGTGCCGGACCCTTTACGAGCGTGCCCGTATCGATGAGTATACGCGCTTCATTGTCGACCGGTTCGCGCAGTTCCACGATCTCCCTGCGTTGTCCGTCCATGCCGAGCGCATGGCATTTCATGGATCGCGCGTACTTGTTCCTGAGGGCTATCTTCACCGTTCCTGTTTCGACCAGTATCGGCAGCGTTCCCATTTTTATCAGAGATACCCGATCGGGGGACGTTTCAAGCCCGGTGTTGACCGCATCGGTGGAGTAGACGAGGAGGAGTCGCTTGCTTTCCGTCAGGGGCGCCTCGTCGAGCGAAATGACTGCAATGGCGGCCGGCGTTGTCGTGCTTACGAGGCGTGCGGCGTTCAAGGACGTTTTGCCGTTCTCCTTCAATATCACGCCCTCGGCGCGCGGTGTGATCAAGGTGAATTGGCCGTCAGGGGTGAACATCGTGAGCTCTTTTGTATCGCTCTGATATATCTCTTTTGAAGCGCTTGAGGTGTTGTCCGCGGAAAGCACGCCTTTGCTTTTCAGGAGCGCGATAACGCGCGTCAGATCACTCCCGTCGCCGCGATCGATGACATTCGCCATACCGCCCATGCCCTCGCCGGTTATCGCCACTTCGCCGCCGTCGGTGGGAAGGAGCATCACATCCGGAGTACGGTACGGCGGAAGGCCCTCTGGATATTTTTTATCGTACTGGACGCCGAATCCGCAGAGCAGGGCTATCTTGCTCTGCTCACTGTTGATAGTCCGGTTCAGCGTGCCGTTGGTGAAAATATAAGCATCGTTCACTGCTATCGCTACCGTATGCGGTGACGGCTTTACATCGCCGCGCTGATAAAGGAATGCCGCCATGACCTGGCTTGCACGGCCGATAGGATCGCGTCCGTAGTAGCATTCCCTGAGCGGTGCTGAGCGGAATGCGACCGCCTGCTCATGAACCGTGATGGCGCTCTGCTTCTGAAGCGATGAATATGCCGCGTAGAAGAGCCCCTCTTCATGGCGGTAGCGTCCCCAATAAGGCGAGCCATATTCGGTTATCAGGAGCGGACGATTGAGGAGACGCGCGGCGGCTCGTGAGCGCCAGTAACTTGCCGCGGTAGCAATGGCGCTGTCCTGCGTAACGCGTGAGCCCGGGCGTTCGCCGTCGGTCGGGAGCGCGTGGTATCCATGATTCGCCACGAGGGAGGAATCATTATGTATCGCATGGTGGCGGAAGAACGTGAGTACGTCATAGAGCACGGAATATCCTTTATAGCCGATGCCTCGAAGCGTTCCAAGATACCATGAATGCATATCCGCTTCTATTTCGTAAAGGAATATACCGATATCGTTCGCGCGCTGAGTTGTGCCGGCGGCTTCCTGCTTGCCGAAGAACGGTATCGTTTCGAACGAGCCCCCCGGGATTGCGGCATCCCCCCAGTTCCGCATGAGAGCGGGATAATCGTTCTTGTAGCGTTTGGCGAGGAATTCACGCCATCGCCTTTCTGCCAGGGGACGGAATTCGGGGCCGGCGAAATTATCTCGATATACGCCGAGGTCCTGCTCGTTGAAGAGCGTGACATACGCGACCGCGGGGTCGTCCGCGAGCGACAGTTTCGTGTACGGGTTCTTATGGTTCATGATGACACGCACGCTCTTTTCCCATACCTCACGCGATGCGGGATCGACCAGGAAACGCTCTTTGTAGCGCATGGCCTGGCCTTCGTTCCACGTTGCGCGCTTAAGGCCGGTAAAGCTCATCGTATCCAGGCCGAAATAGATGCCCTCCTGCTTGAAGCAGTGTATGAGATACTCAAAACGATCGAGATTCAGCGGATTGCATGAATAATCCGCCGTCGAGTCGGTCATAAGATAGAAATCTACATAATGCAGGCGTATCATGTTATAGCCGTGACGCTTGACGAGCGCCGCATAGGCGCGGCAGTTCTCTTTTGTCCGCTCTTCGGTCGCGCCGGCAAGGGCAACATCGGGATGATCGAAGAGATGATTAATGAGCGCGTTGAATGCGAAGAAGCGTACTTCCTTCTGCGGCCGATCGGTGAAGGAGAGAAGTCCGCCGGGTGTGATGGTAACGCGCCCGTATTTCCCTGCAGGACCATCGACGAGGCGGCTCAAGTCGAGCGCGCTCCCCGATGCTATCTGGATATTTTCCATATCGATCGGTTTCCATCGATCGTTCGCTTTCATGAGTATGTTCGCGTTTTCCGCCGCAGCACTTTCACTCCCCGCTGTCCGGAGTTTCTTCGTGGTGGAATTATAGCCCACCGATGTCCCGTAATTGATGAGCGTGATGCCGCCGATATCCACGGTTTGCTGCTTGTTGCCGACCTGAAATGTCAGCGTCGTTTTTTCCGCCGGGAAGTCCTGTTTTGCCGTTCCCACGAGGAAATAGCGTTTCCATTCACCCTCGGCGCGCGCGGTCGTGACGATGAGCCCCGCCCATTTCGGCTCATTGCATTCGATGAGGGAAAGAGATTCGCACCCGCCGCTGCCGGCCGATCTGATATAGAAAATAAGGGCGACGACATCGTCTTTGGCCACGGGGGATGCGAGCGGGGCTTTGAGCTGTATCGCAGACGGGCTGCCCATCTTTGCCGGAACGGTCACGCGAATGGCCTTTGCGAACGGTTCATCGACAGAGATGATCTCGGCTGCAGCACGATTGTCCGTATAATCGCCGAGTTTCAGCGCTTCATGATATACCGCCCGGAGAAGCGGTGTACCGTTCGGCAAGCCCGTCAATTCCGGCTCCTCGCAAACGGCTGCGATCGATGACAGTGTGAACAGGCACAGGAGAAAGGCTTTTCCCATTACGGTACTCCGTTCGTACGCGGTGTTGTCTTTCCAGTGTATGCAGAGTGCGCCAAAAATACAATGGAATATCGTATGTTCGGGATGTAAAATTCTACGATGTGGTTTATACTGTACCGATGCCGTCGGCACCCTATCACATCGACATTCACTCGCTCTCGCCGGTCGTTGAGGCGGCGGGCTTGGTGGACTATCCTTCCGGCGTCACCGTCGGCCCCCGGACGATACGCGGCTATGAGATCATTTATATCGCCTCCGGGAAGTACGTAATCGATGTGCTCGATCATTCGTTCACGCTTGCCCCGACGGATGTGCTCATCATGCCGCCGAACGTGTCCCATCGATACTGCTCCGCGGGGGCATCGTCCTCGCATTATTACGTGTATTTTTTCCTGTCGCCGGCGGACAAAAAACGTATCGATAGAGCGCGGGGCAGGGTAGCGCGCTTCTCCGATATAATGCTTTCCGCAACGTATCTGGATGCGCTTCCTATGCATGTCCCTGCATTCCCGCGCGAAAAAGAGTTCATTTTCAGCGATATCGTCGAAAGCCGTAACGACCTGAACGTACGCTCGCTGGCTGCCGCGGTGATAGTGCTCAAGGAACGCACGCTCCGTCTGCTTCGGGAGGTCCTGTCCCACGCAGCCGGCGTCGGCAGTGCAAGGGAGTCGCAGTTCGCGGAAAGTGTACGCCGCATTGATACGCAGTATGAAAAAGAGATATCGGTCGCCGATCTTTCCGCGCTCGAGGGGCTGACACCGAATTACTACAGCACACGGTTCAAGGCGCTCTACGGCGTCGCCCCGATGGAATATGTGGCGATGCGGCGCATTACCGCAGCGAAGGAGCTTATGCATACAGGGCTTTCGCTACGCGATATCGCGGCGCGCACCGGGTATCGCGACCAGTACTATTTCTCGAACGTGTTCAGGAAGATAGCGGGGATGTCGCCGAGTGAATATCGAAGACTTGTCCTTCATGCGGGGCCGCACCGTCGTGGGTGATGGCGTTGCCATGGCGTATTGTGAGTGAATTTTTTTGTAGGTGAAATATACTGATCGATTAACGCCGGATTAAGCGGGTAAGAGGGATAGACACGAATTGCACGAATAACACGAATAATTCGTGGAAATTAGTGTAATTCGTGTCTGGCTAACCATAGCCATTTGCAATTATTTCGCTGCGTTACCACAATAGAAAGTCACACACTGGCGTATTGCCCGTAGAGCGTCTTTCTGATATACTGGTGATATGTTCAATACCATTCGTACCCGACGTGTCATCATCTTCTTTGCAGCGATCGCGATCGTGTTCCAATGCGCACCGTCGAGTTCCGCAAAACGTCTGTTCCGCGTGTTCATCGATCCGGGGCATACGCGGCATACGAACAGCGTGCGCGGCATCATCGGCGAGGAATATCTTGTCAACTATGCGGTCTCGCGCCATCTTGAGGAGCTGCTCCGTGCCGACGGCCGTTTTGAGGTCGGGATAAGTCGCGGGGCCTCGAATTACCTGGGCATCATACCGGAGACCGTAGCGTCGAACCAAGTACTGCTGTACGGCATCGCGCGAACGACCGTCACCAATGACAGACGAAATGCGCAGATGGAAGATAAGGACCTTGCCGAACTCTATGCGGTCCGCTATTATGCGATACAGAAAAAATGCGATCTGCTTCTCAGCATCCATTTTGATTATGTCGCCGATAAACGGCATCAGCGGGAGGAGATCAAGAACGGTTTTCACCTGTGCGTGAGCCCCAATAATCGCCGCTTTGATGAATCCATGACGGCAGCCCGCACGATCCGGGCGGCGCTGGCCGCACGCTACCGGTCGAACCCGACCATCGAGCATAATAAGCAGTTCATTACCCCGGATATCAGGAAGCACTATGACCTCAAGACGCTTGTCCGCGACGGTATAGCGTTGCGAAGTCTGATCATACTCGGCGACGCTTTCGAGAATGCCTATTATGAGCGTGCAAAGATAACGCCGGAAGTCGATGTGCCATCCGTGCTCGTTGAATGCGGATTCCTCCACGAAAAGAGATTCCTTGAAGACAAAGAGCTCCGCGAGCTGGCGAACTGCCTCTATCGCGGGCTTATCGCCTATGCCGGGTTGCCGGCGGGTGCAAAACCATGACCGGAAAAACGCTTACCGATGCCGTCATAGAACTGATCCGCGTGAATACGAGCACGCTTCCGGACGATATTACATCCGCATTGCACCGAGCGGCGACCGATGAAGCCCCCGGGAGTTCTGCGCGCGCTGCGCTTGAGGATATCGTCAGCAACATCGATTCAGCGAAAGCCCGATCACTTGCGCTCTGTCAGGATACGGGGTATCCGACGTTCTTTGTTCGATGCCCCCCCGCAGAGTGGACATCGCTTGCCGTACCCGATGCCATACGCAATGCCGTGAGAGCGGCATCCGAGCGCTCATATCTCAGGCCGAACACCATCAGTACCGTCGACGGAAGATCGTATCCCGATAATGTGTTCGCGAACATGCCGACGATACATGTTGAGCCGGACGATATTTTTTCCATCGCGATGCTGCAGAAAGGCGGCGGGAGCGAGAATGTGAGCGCGCAGATATCGCTCCCGGATATGACCCTCGGTGCCGGGCGCGACAGCGAGGGCGTGTTCCGTGCGGTCATGCGTATTATCGTCAATGCAGAGGGCAATGGATGCGCCCCGGGTATACTCGGCGTTGCGATAGGCGGCGACCGCGAAAGTGCGTGGCATGCGGCAAAAATGCAGCTGTTCCGTCCGCTTGACGATGAGAATCCGAACACAGCACTTTCAGAGCTCGAGAAGCGTATACTCACGAGCGCGAACGACCTCGGCATAGGACCCATGGGGCTCGGCGGGAAGACGACGCTCCTCGGCGTGAAGCTCTGTTCGCTTGCACGTGTGCCGGCGTGCTATTTTGTAACGGTAAGCTACGGATGCTATGCCCTTCGCCGCCGCACCATGACGATAACGGACGGAGGGTGCTCGATTGCGTAATATCAGTACGCCGCTGTCCGCCGATACGGCCCGAACGCTGTCCATCGGCGATCAGGTATTTCTTTCCGGCACCATCGTCACCGCACGCGATGAGGCGCATAAATTCCTTGTGAAGGGGATACAGGGGACATTAACGGGGAAAGACCGGGAGATATTCGATCGTGTATCGAAGCATCTGAAGGATGGCGTTATCTATCACTGCGGGCCTATCGTATCCCGGACGAACGATTCATATCGTGTCGTGTCCGCGGGTCCGACGACGAGCATACGCGAAGAGATGTACATGGGCGATATTATCCGTTCGCTCGGTGTGCGTGTCATCATCGGGAAAGGCGGTATGGGTGAGAATACGAAAAAGACGATAGCCGATGCAGGGGCCGTATATGTAAGCGCTACCGGCGGTGCCGCCGTATATCTTGCGGACAGGATAATCTCGGTGACCGATGTGTTCCTCAAGGAAACGTTGGGCGAAGCGGAAGCGATGTGGGTCTTCACGGTGAAGGATTTCCCCGCGACGGTAACGATGGACTCGAAGGGTGCTGATATGCACGCCGCAATACGCAGTGCGAGCGAGAAAAAGCTGTCGTCCTATATCGTATAGCGCAGGAACGCGTAGGAGCGCGGCGTCGGCATCGAAACATGCACGGATGATCCCTTTACCGTGCCTTCGCAGCGGAAGCCGTCGTCATTCGATGCAAGCATGGTTATCGACAGCCCATCAGGCACGTCCACGATACGGTAGCTGAAATCGTCCGCTTTTGAGAATTCCCGCAGCAGTATAAGATAGCCTTCTCCCGGACCGATTATCGCCTGAAAACCGGTGAACTGCGTACCATCGGGCATATTGCCGATAGGGCGTATCTCCGCGTTATGGAGGGCGTCGCGTTCTTTCCTGAAAACCGTAATAATGCGGGAGAGCTGAGCGGCATCGGACGCTTCCAAATGCTGCATTTCCATCCAGAGCAGCGGATTGGACACCATCACCGAAGCGAAGAGATAATCGATGCCGTAGGCGGCCGGTGCGAGGGGGTCATCACCGTATTTTTCCGCATTGCGCCGTGGATTGAGTACTTCGAATTGGAATTTTCTCGGCGGTATGAATTCGGCGAGGAGCCACAGGTTCTTGAGCGTTCGATGCGGGAAATAATTTCCCCAGTCGCTGTAGCGGTTCTCGACGAAAATGGTGCCGTACTGTTTCTCGTAGAGATACCCGAGCCGGACCTGCGCGGTCACATCGAGATCGAACGTTGCCTTCCCGCCGCTTTTTTCCGTCACGAGAGCAAGGAGTGCGGACAGGCGCATCTCGGCGGTCTTGCTCAGCAATTTGATGCCGTCGAGCTTGAAATGGCGTATGCCGAAGCCCGTATAGAAACCAAGAAGAACATCGGCGTCTTTTTCGTATGCGGCGTAATCGTCGGTCGCGTCCGGGGAGAACCATAAACCGAGCTCAAAGCCGTTTTCTTTCGTGTACGCAGTGAGCGGGGCAAGTCCGTGCGGGAATTTTTGCTTATGCACGGTCCAGAAGTCAGGGTCGGCGGCGTAATAGCTTCCCCACGCCGTGCTTTTTTTCAGGAGCGAATTCGCGCTCGCACCCTGCTGCCAGCCGTCGTCAATCTGAACGATATCGACGCCGATTGTTCTTGCCGATCCGCATTCTCGCAGCATGAAGGTTTCGTTCACCGCCTTGTCCTGATTCCTGTCGCCCCAGGTGTTTGACATGATGCGTAGCGTCCCGTTCGGGGCGTTCTTGTGTACTCGTGCGTATAACCGCGCATACTCGCGTCCTGCCGCATGCGATGCTGGTGTGCCGATGGTCATGCCGTAGGCAGGGATGAGCCCTTCATCGGAGCCGAGGCCCGAGCCGCACAGCTGTACGGATGCAGCTGCATGCACATACAGGTCGTCGCCGGTGCGGTTGAGGGACCCCGCCGGCGTGGGGCCTTCCTTTACGATCATAAGCGTGTCATCCGTGATACGCCGCGAAAGAACGAAGATGTTGCCGCGGAATGAACGCGTGCGCGTATGGAAGAGCTCCTCTTCGGCACGCGTAACGAGCATGTCATGGATATCGGTCACGTCATGGAGCTCTATCGCGGATATCCTCAGATGCTTTTCGCATATGCCGAGGGAATAGATGCAGTCCGCACGTACATCGGATTTGGTAATCCCGGACTCGATGCCGCTCGCGGACTCGGACGTCGCGGTCTGTCGCGTGATCGCCGGCGTAACGAAGGCCCGCATGGATATGAACGGCATGCCGGGATGTATCGTATAGACAAGCCGTGCCTCGTCATCGTGCACGGCGATAGTGACAGAGAGATGGCGTTCCGAGAGCCCGGTATTATCGGTTATGCTCGAATACGCGCTGAGCGTACGGACAGGGTTCCCGATGAGCGTGGTGAGCGCTTCTCGCGTGCTTCCATGCCACGAATACTTCGAGCGTTTGTCGATGAGGTATGCTGATGAGAGCATACCGCCGATATGCTCGACACGATGCTCAATGCGTGCATTGCCGATGATGAGTGATCCGCCGGCCAGGGAGAAATAGCAGTCCTCAAAAATATCGCCCACAGATGAGTCCTTGATATGATGATCTACTATACATTTTCAGGTGGCGTTGTCAATGTCATTTACATGAAATAAAGGAGGAAGAAAAGCTGAACCACGGAGATGCACAGAGGCTGTGCGTGGGAGGAAGGAGTCGTTATATTTTGAAAGGCATCGATAGTATTCTGTTTCTCTCCGTGCTTCTCTGTGAACTGTGGTTTTATTGCTATTTTTTTGATGTTATTGCGACGACGGGCCCTTCGAGGGCTAGGGGAATTGCAGCCAAGTCATATTTCTTAAAATGCGGGAAAGATCCAGCGTTCGTAAGCCGTTCTTTTGCCGCCGATCGCACGGCAGGGGAATTGAGATACTCTGCGAGCGAAAGCAGTGCGTTGCGGTCGTTCCCCGGATGTGTGATGGAATACACGGATTGCTCCGGGATCGCATCCGTTTCGTCGAAGACCGCAATAAGTTCGCTGCCGGTCTTGCGTACGAGCACGCGCGGCGTTCTCATGAGCTTACCCCTGTCCATGGTCCCGCCGATCATGTCGCGTTTACTGCCGGTGAAATAATGCTTCCCGATGACAGCCTTCGCGGAAATATCCGCGCCTTTGATCACGGGGACTCGATGCGAACTGTCCATCGCAGCGACGACGCTCCCCGCGCGGGCTATGAAACCGGTAGCGATGGAGAACTCCGATGCGAGCGTTCTTTCATGTGCCGGCGACGGTACGTGCATGCGGAGGAGATCGGACCGCGATATCGTGCTCGTTTTCCGTGACGGGTAGTCTTCGAGAACGATAGGAGCGTTCGCTGTCGGTGTCCTGTTGAGAAGGACGATGATGATATTATCGCTCGTCACCCCTGCGAACGGGACATGTGTCACGATACGTGTTATGGTCATGCGTGCGGCAAGTCCTTCGCACAGGCGGCGATATTGGCGGTTATGGATGAGGCGATCGGGCAGGACGAAGGCGAGCACGCCCTCCGGGGCGAGGAGCTCGAGCGAACGATGGAGGAAAAGCTCGAAGAGATTCGTGCGATAGCGGTCGCAGGGGTAGCGTTCCATGAGCCATGCGCGTACGGCTGCATCGTAGAGGGATGAACGATGTTTCCCGGTGAGCGATGCCCACGGCGGATTGCCGACGATGAGCGGGAATTTTCGTTCCCACGGCAGCATGCGGACGCCCGCGTGCCCTGCAATGCGCGCGTTATCGATGAGCGTATCCGCTTCGATCAGGGATGCGTCGCTGCCCCCGATGCCGGCAAGTGACGCACGCGCGGCAGCTATTCCTGACGCATCGATATCGGCACCGTAGAGGCGACTCGTGCCCGTTCGGGGCGGGGCGAGTTCTTTCAAGAGCACGGCCGCATGGCGCAGGAATCGTCCGTCACCGCAGGCGGGGTCGAGAACGGCGAACGTATCCGAATGCAATAGTGGTGCGGGGAGCGCGTCAAAGGCAGAGGAAAGCGTGCGAACGATGATATCATCGGGCGTGTAGAACACCCCGCGATCCTTCGGTGTTGCCGTGGCGGTCATACCGGTACTATACCACGTTGCTATCGGCAAGGCAATCTGCTTTCCTGCATCCGGAAAAATGATATACTATACGCAGAGAACACGAAGGAGCTATCGAATGGAACTTTCCACTGTCATCAATGAGCGGCGTGCAACACGATCGCTTGCGCCGGCCATTATCGATGAGGCGATGGTACGCCGCCTTGCGGAGCGCGCATCCCTAGCGCCATCCTGTTTTAATAAACAGCCATGGCGGTATGTATTCGTGTACGGCGATGCGGCGCTCACCGGGTTGAAAACAGCGCTCAATTCTCCCGGTAATGACTGGGCGCAGAAGGCATCGCTCATCACGGCGGTCGCATGCCGGAAAGAGGATGATTGTGTCGTGAAGGAGCGTGAATACTATCTTTTCGATACCGGTATGGCTACGGCCCTGCTGCTCTTAAGCGGGACGGAGATGGGCCTTGTCATGCACCCCATCGCGGGATTCGATGAGAATAAAGCGAAGGATGCGCTCGGTATACCGGCCGATCATCGTCTCATCACGCTTGTCATAGCGGGGAAAAAAGCCGTTGCGGCAGATCCTATCCTCTCGGAAAGCCAGCGGAAGGCCGAGGCCGTACGTCCGGAGCGTTTTTCTTTCAATGAATTTGCGCGTATCGATCGGTGGTGAAGAGAGGGGTTATCGTTTTTTCTTTTTCTTCGACTTCGGTTTCGCCTTCGAATCCGATATCTCGTCCGAACGGCGAAGGTGTTCCCCGTAATTGCGGCCGTACTTCTGCACGATGCGCCTGAGATACGTAATGTTCTTGTTCATGTACTCTTCGTAGAAATCGCGGTCTGCGCCCCATCGTACGCTGAAGTGTCCCCGCATGACACGGTGGAGCCCGCCCAATTCCTCGTTCATACGCCGACGGGCGATGTCGTTGTAGAAGTGTTCGGTCTGGGAGAGTATCTCGTCCGCTGACCCGTAGATGACAAGACCGGTCTTCCGCATATCGTGGTAGAGCGAGAGGAGCTTTTCGAGATAGCGGCGATCGGCGAGCTGCGCCATGAGATCGGCGGTGACGAGCACCTTTGCGCCGGA
>JBBTBY010000083.1:0-1916 GCA_038043445.1 Spirochaetota bacterium | reverse complement strand
TGGCGGACTTACTGCTGAAAATAAACGAATACGAAAATCAATTGAATTTCGCCTTTGGCGAGAAGCTATATTTAAACGGGATGATTTTACGTGCCAATTATGTGGTAAGCGCGGAGGAGAACTTCATCGATGCGAGCGATTCCGCTGCGAGCGATTCTATCATCTGTACGCAGGCTTTCGTCTCCGCAGGGGACATGCGTTTCTGTCTGCAGTAGCGTTTGACGAAGGTTATACCGCGCCGTTCCTTTTCTTCGGATGCACGCGCGTTCTCTTTTTGGATGAAATCGATGTCGTGGAACAGCGCTGCGGCAAGCGTGACGATGACGCCGCGCTCCGAGAGGGGCTTGTGGTCGTGGAACACCGCTTCGTCAATGGTGCGTGCACCGGGCAGACCCTTGATGAGGTCCTTCGCCGCTTTTTTTATCACGTTCGATGCATCCTTTCGTGCCGCGGCGTGGAGCCCGTGCAGGAGGCGGACGCTTGCGAGGAATACCTCGGCGGTATGGGCAAAATCGTTATACCCTCCCGGTATGGAGCGGTAGCCGCTGTATTTCCCTGAAAAGACGCGCTCCGCATCCGTGAATATCGATCGCACGAGCGGTATGATCTTCGTATGTCCCATGAACGACAGGAGTACGGCGGTTTCGTTCATGACCCCTGCCGGCTCCGTGATATGGAGAATATCCGCTTTTTTTTTCGTTCCCATGATGTGCTGTGCGCTGCCTCAGTGTTTCTGCGTCATACGGAAAACGCCGTCCCACTTCTCGCCCGGCTTCACCGGCGGGCTCACTTTGAATTCTTCGCAGCGTTCGATGTACATCTTCGTCGGTGTGAATTTATTCTTCGGGAAGAGCTCCATGTCCTTCGTTTTCTTGAAGATGGCAAGTGCCTTGTCCCATTCCGTGTTCTGGTAGTGCTTGACGCCTTCCGCGAACAGGGTGAAGAGCTCCTGCTGCTCCGCCGTCAATTCACCCTTGAGCGCGACGACTTCGTATACTTCAACCGGGGCGCTTTTGCCGACGACGGTGATGCGGTCGATGAAACGCGATTCGACCATGTCTTTCACGACATGCGTTCCCGTTTCGTCCTGCCATGACATATTGAGCGTCTCTTCAGCGACGAGCGTGAATACGCCGAACTGCTTGGCGCCGGCCTCGAGCCGTGCCGCAAGGTTGACCGTGTCGCCCATCATCGTGTAATTCATGCGCATGGTCGAACCCATATTGCCGGTGACCATTTCTCCGGAATTGATGCCCACGCGAACGCGCATGTCCCAGACGATGCGCGGCCACTTTGCGCCGGGCTCCCATTCTTCCGTCGGCAAGTTCTTCGAATTGCGGTTGGGCTCCGACGCATCCGCCTTCTCAGCGGCCCATTTCTCGCGCAGCCGCCCGAGATTCGCCTGCATGCCGATGGCGACCTTGCAGGCGCGAAAGGCGTGGTCGGGGAGCGCCATGGGTGCCCCGAAAATGCCGATGATGGCGTCGCCGATGTATTTATCGAGCGTGCCGCGTTCGGCGAGGAGTATGTCCGTCATGCTGCCGAGGTATTCGTTGAGGAGCTCGACCACCTGCGTGGCGGTGAGTTTTTCCGAGAACGTCGAGAACCCCTGGATGTCGGTGAAGAACGCGGTGTTCACGCGGCTTTCACCGCCGAGTTTCGGCATCTGTTTCGATTCGTACATGATGTCGATGAGCTCGGGGGCGAGATAGCTTGAGAACGTCTGCTTGAGGAACTGCTTGTCCTTCTCTTCCGTGAGCGCCCGATACACCATGATGGCGATGAACGTGAGGAGGATGTTCAGAAGGATAGGCACTGTTTTCAATGCATAGTTGTTCGTGGTAAAGAGCAGTACCGAGGTCGCTGCCACGGCGACGAAGGAGATCAGCGCCAACACAGCGGAGAGACGTATGCCG
>JBBTBY010000082.1:971-10329 GCA_038043445.1 Spirochaetota bacterium | reverse complement strand
CAATAACAAGTGAGCGTTTTCCCTCGATGACATCCCGCGGATCGGCGGTTGCAGACACGGCACCGTTACCGGTCGCTTCGAACAAATTCAGATACGAGTCGTCATCGAAGGTTATTGTCGTTGTTCGCGCATGCGCTGATGCCGCGAGTGCACCTATGCATATGATGCAGAAGATCTTGCCCATGGCCGGCCTCTTTAATTAAACGATTAATTAATACTATAGTATAATACGTGCTTTCTGTCAAATACCGTTGAAATCAAGCAGAAAATGAGGTTTATCGCTTGCTATTATCGGTGAATCGGATGACAATTGCATACATCAATATGCGTTTGCCGAGGAACTTTCAATGGTAACGACGATAACACCGAATTCCGGGAATGATATCGCTGACGTACGGACAGAGAACGGCATAACGTATATCACGTTCAAAAAAGGCGTGCATCATGTGAATGGCGATCTTCTCTCCGAGCGGCAATGCTTCATCTCGAACAACGATCCCGGGCTCAAGCGCATACTCGTCGATCTTACTGACGCGAAGCACGTCGTCGTCGAAGGCAATGGAGCCGAGCTTGTCATGCACGGCGCAGTAACACCGTTCTACGTGAGCAATGCAGGCGATATTACCATCAAGAACATATGCATTGACTGGGACCGTCCCTTCCTGAGTCAGGGGCTCGTTGAGGCAGCCGGTGAAGGCTATGTCGATCTTTTCTTCGCTCTCGATACGCCCTTTGAGATACGCAACAGCAGTCTCTATTTTATCGGTGATCATTACCGCTCCGAGCATCCGCATATCGCGCTTGCGTTCGATCCGGTGCGCGCTGAGACCGCGTTCCGTGCGAACGATCACTATGCCTTCCGCGATCATCACCGCGCAGAAAAGATCGATGACCGCCGCGTACGGCTTTTCGCTGCGTACAACGGGCTCCCGTCGCCGGGGCATATGCTCGTGCTTTCACATCAGGGGCGTATAGCGCCCGCTCTCGCCGTCGCCGACAGCAGAGCGGTAACGCTCGAGAACATCGCGATCTATCACGCCGGTGCCATGGGCGTCATCATGCAGGCGACGAACGATATCACGCTCTCCCATGTATCGGTCATGCGGCGCCCCGGGTCCGGCCGCGTGTTCTCCACGCATGCGGATGCAACGCACTTTGTCGACTGCGGCGGGTCGATACGCATGTACGACTGCCTCTTCGAGAATCAGATGGATGACCCGTCGAACATACACGGCATATATTACACGGTGCGTCAGAAGCTCACCGGCCGATCGCTCATTGCCGGCATCGGGCATCATCAGCAGTACGGATGCATGATGCTCTCCCCCGGCGATACCGCCGCGTTCTACGACACGCGCACCATGGTGAAGGCTAGAGCCGCCCGGGTCGCCGAGGTCACGATGATCAATGCCGCGGCGTATGCGATGACGTTCCATGAGACATTGCCCGACCTCCCGTGGGAACATCTTTCACTCATGAAAGAGAACCATGACATCGATGTGCATATCAAAGGCTGTACGTTCAGGAATAACCGTGCCCGCGGACTTCTTATCAGCACGCTCGGCAAGGTGATCGTCGAAAAGAACAACTTCCATGTGCCCGGAGCCGCCGTGCTCTTCGAGGGGGATACGAATTTCTGGTTCGAATCCGGTCCGGTCGAAGATGTGGAGATACGCGAGAATGTTTTCGACCAATGCAATTACGGCGTATGGGGGCGTGGACTGTTCCAGTGTACGCCGCGTATCCCTTCGCCGACAAGGGCATGCTTCCATTCGAATGTCCGCATTCACGACAATTCGATCCGCGCGATATTCTATCCCTTGCTCTATGCCTCCGCAACAAGCGGATTGTCATTTACGAACAACAATGTGGAACGAGGGAGCGATTACCCAGTTTCGCTTGCCGGTGATGCGATCGTGTGCGCCGATGAAAAAACAAGCTGCACGTCGGTTGGGAATCGATTTCCTGAATAGGTTCTCGATGGGTGTCAGGTCCGTGTCCCTTCGATACGGCACGATAATTCCCCGGCATGAAGACGAACCGAAACAGCATCGCCGGTATTCACGGCGCCTGCGTCGCGTACGATCGATCCATTGACGTCGCTGACAATGGCGTACCCGCGTGAGAGCACCGCCAGCGGGCTTACAAGCGATAGTGTCGCTGTCAGTGAAGCGAAGTGCTGTTTGCCCGAAGCGAGTGCGGTATCAATGCCGCGATAAAGCCGCGCTGCCGTATGGTCGAGGTCGACCGTGGTCCGCTCGAGCCGGCGCTTCATGAGCGATACGAGATGGTCGCGGTCGAATCGCTTCATGACTTCATGGTACAGGCCGAGGCGGCTTTCGAACGATGCGAGCATGCGCCGCACGGCGTCGCGTACGAAATCCGTCATTCCTACCGTGTCCGGAAAAACGATCTCCACTGCATGCGACGGCGTTGCCGCGCGGATATCCGCGACAAGATCGGCGATGGAGGTATCGGTCTCATGGCCGACGGCCGAAACGACGGGTATCTCGCTTTCGAATATCGCCTTTGCTACCGGCTCTTCGTTGAACGCCCAGAGGTCCTCGAGCGATCCGCCGCCGCGTCCGACGATAAGCACATCGACCTCGCGCCGTTCATTGGCAAGACGTATCATCGATGCGATGTTCTCCGCCGCTTTCTCACCCTGGACAATGGTCGGATAGATGATAATGTCGATGCCCGGTGCCCGTTCGCCGCTTATGCGGAGCATGTCCTGCAATGCCGCGGCGTTCGGTGAGGTGACGATGCCGACCGTGCGAGGGAACGGCGCAATAGTGCGTTTCCGCGCAGACTCGAAGTAACCGAGCGCGGCGAGTTTTTTCTTGAGCTGTTCGAATGCGATAGCAAGCGCCCCCGCGCCCTCGGGTCGCATGGCGATGAGATTGAGCTGGAATTGACCGCGTTTGTCGTATATCGATGCCCGTCCATAGACGACGACGCGAAGACCTTCTTCCGGTCTGAAGGGGAGCCGTGCCGCTGCACCGGCGAACATGACGCAGCTTACCACCGCCTGCTCATCCTTGAGATCGAAATAGCAGTGGCCGCTCGATGCGATCGTCATGCGGGATATCTCGCCGACCACCGCGATCGACGCATAACGTGTTTCCAAGTCCTCGCGTACCGCGCGTACGAGCGCACCGACAGTGATGATCTTCTCAGCGGATGGGGCGGCGCTCATTTTGAGCTGTCGACGAGGGTCTTCGCTTTTCCGCCTTCGACGACGAGATAAATGCTTTTCCGCTGTTCAGTGAATTCAAGGATGGATATGGCGATCTCTTTTTCCCGGAAAAACATGGTCTGGCGGTTTATATTCGTGGTGTCCCCTGATATATCATCGTTCTCGCTCTTTCTTACGTACTGCTGGGCGATAAGGTTCGAATTCTGGCTTTCGTATCTCCTGAAATAATATTGAACGTTCTGGTTCGACCAGGAGCATGAGAGTATATACCGGAACATGACCGATTTTTTGAAGATCAGCGACAATTTCGCGATCCCGTCGTTCATCTTGAGATTCTCATAGTTCATGATGGTCATTGAGGGCGCGGCAACCACCGATTTCGGGACAAGGGAGAGGCCGGCCAGGCGATTGCTTACGTCGCTTTGTGCTTCACCGACGGATATCGGCAGCGCATTGTTCGTCAGTGCGAACGCAGCCCCGGGACAACTGAGCGCAAGAAGGATAGACCAAAAACGATGGAGTGACCGCATACGGATATAATACCCTCTCTGGGAAAAAAATCAAATTACTTGGGGATGGGATATGGTATCCGACCACGCGATCGGTAGAGTGCAACCCCGCTGTTGCTCCATACGGTAACAAGGCCATCGATGCGCTTCCAGAACGAAGGCTGGAACGGGTAAAGTATATTATCGACTACATACGTGATGTCCTCGGACCTGTCGTAGACCTCGTTCCAATTCGTTCTGAGGAAAAGGCGTGCCACCGCCTTGTACTGCGGATCGATGCCGAATACGGAGATATAGGAATCAGAACCGTATTTCTCCAACTCGGAATTGAGAATGAAGAACTTTTTCCCATTGGAATCATCGAGCACGGCCTTTGCCAGCGCCATGCTGTTGCTGATATTGGAGGGCTTCTGGTAGATATCGACATATCGCCAATACACCGATAGTGCGATCGCTGCGTTAACTGCGATGAATATGCAGAAACCGACGGCGATACGAGGGAGTTTCGCCCGAATGAAATCGAAAATGAGCAGTACCGGGAAGAACGCAAGCGGGTAGAGGGCATAGAAGTAATGCCAGACGCCTTTCGGCAGATTGAGCGCGGTGAATACGACCAGCACGACCGCCACCCCGGTGTAGCCGAGAAAAAGACCTTCCTTCAGGAATACGGGTGCTTCATATCCGCGAAGATGTTTTTTCAGCGCCGGGACAAGACAGAACACGGCCAGGATATTCCCTGCGAACGATATCGCCAACGTGATGATGTTCGCGGCGAGCTGAACCATGCCCAGCGGATTGTTCCTGAAGTAAAAATCCATCAACGGCTTCGTCCCTTTGCCGAGGAAGTAGGTTATCTCATTGGTAGGGAAGATGAAGAACGCATAGATCTGCGGGAGCAGCATGCCGGACCGATGTGACGCGTTCCCGGCGAACATGAGACGCGTGTTGGCAAAACCGTTCCCGATCTCGGCGATAAGGTACGGAAGGTAAAGAAGGAAACCGCCGGCAACGCCGATGAGCATATATCGCCAGCGCCCTGCGCCCTGCCATGCGCGATAGTGCCGAAGGAGATATATGATAACGAGCGGCGGTACGATGAACAGTGTCGCGACATGTATCTGCGCCATGACCGCAGCGAGGGGAATGATGCATGCCGTATGCCAGCTGTGCGCACCGGTAGTTCCGACGCGGATGAGCGCCATTATCAGCAATGCCATGGCGGGAAATATGAAATAGGCGGCCCAGAAATCGCTTGCCCCGTTCAGAAAATAAGGATTGAAGAGGAGCATCCCGGATGCCGCAGCCGCCATCGTTTTATCCATTGATCGATACAGCCAGGCGATGAACAGCACGGCGAACAGAAGTCCGAGGCTCATGCCGAGAAATCGCAGTGATACAAAGGAATGAGTCATGGCATACACCGCCATAAGCGGGTAATAATTCATCGCCCCGGGTACGCGCGCAGGCAACCCGCTCATCGATGCCCCGGCGACCGGTATGATGCCTTTGCTGACATACTGCTCTATCTCGGTGAAGTGCAGGAGATTGTCCATCGAGAACGAACGATTGAGCGTCGCATAGACGAGGAATGCAGTACATGCGATGAAAGTTGTAAGAATGACCGGTATCGCCCATCGGCGTGTTCTGTCCAGCATGCGATCGCTCCATAGTGTCGTTCGTCGCGCGAGCTGATAGCTGCGGGTCTCGACGATGCAACTGCGGTGAGTATAGTCCTGCCCCGCGAAATGTCAATGAACAATGATATTGCATGATGGCGTCAGCGGCACGGAACATTGTGTTTTTTCAGCCGCGCTATACACTGGGGCGATGCCATCGTACAGCACGAAAAAAAGGAAAGCGACACGTGGTCACGGCATGCTCGAGAATTTTCTTGCCCGTCTCCGTGCGGCGAAAGCGGAAAGTCTCATCACCCCGAAGCATCGCGGCGGGAGGATACTCGACATCGGCTGCGGAAGTTTTCCCTATTTTCTCGCGCATACGAAATTCCGTGAACGCTTCGGTATCGATAAAATGCATTCGGCCAGGAAGACCATCACGCATGACGGTATTACGCTCAAGAACCAGGATATTGAGCGCACGCGGAGACTGCCGTTCTCGAACGGATATTTCGATGTTGTCACCATGCTCGCGGTTTTCGAACATATCGAACACGACCGGCTTGTCGGCCTCCTGCGGGAGGTGCGCCGTGTGCTCAGGCCGGGCGGCAGTTTCATCATGACCACCCCTGCCGGGTGGACGGAGCAGCTGCTTCGATTCCTTTCAGCCGTGAAACTCTTAAGTTCGCAGGAAGTCGATGAGCATAAAGATGCCTATTCACCGGTATCGATAGCACGGATACTCACGGACGCGGGGTTTTCTCGTGATGCGATGCGCATCGGCTATTTTGAACTTGGGATGAATATCTTCGTGCGTGTGGCGAAATAGGGGTCGGAACCCTTACGGCACTTCGATGGTGTCGAAGATCTTCGCGATGATCGCATCCGCGGTGATATTCTCCGCTTCTGCCTCATAGCTCGGGACGATACGGTGGCGCAGCACATCATAGCCGACGACACGGACATCTTCCGGTGTAACGAAGCCGCGGCCGCGTACGAACGCATGCGCCTTGGCGAGCTTGGTGAGCGCAATGCTCGCGCGCGGTGATGCACCGTACGAGATGTGCGCGCTGTCAAGGCCGTATTTCGCAGGGGTGCGTGTGGCGAAGACGACATCCATGATGTAATCGATGATCTTCTCTTCGATGTAAATGCGCTCCACCGTTTCCCGCGCACTGACCATGTCTTTTACACTGACCACTGTCTTGCATGACGGCTGCTCGCTTTTGCTCATTCGTTCAACGATCAGCTTTTCTTCATCCTTGGAGGGATAGGTCACGAATATCTTCATGAGGAAGCGGTCGACCTGCGCTTCGGGGAGCTGATAGGTGCCTTCCTGTTCGATGGGGTTCTCCGTTGCGAGGACCATGAACGGTTCGGGCAGCTTGTAGGTCGAATCGCCGATGGTGACCTGATGTTCCTGCATCGCCTCGAGGAGCGCCGACTGTACCTTTGCCGGTGAGCGGTTTATCTCATCGGCGAGCACGATGTTCGCGAACACCGGTCCTTTTTTGGTGGTGAAATCGCCCGACTTCTGATTGTAGATCTCGGTACCGACGATATCGGCCGGGAGCAGGTCCGGCGTGAACTGGATGCGCTTGAACGATGCATCGATGGCGTCCGCAAAAGACTTTATCGTGAGTGTTTTAGCGAGCCCCGGCACGCCTTCGATGAGAATATGTCCATCGCAGAGCATGCCCATGATCATTTTCATGAGCATATCCTGCTGGCCGACGATGACCTTGCCTACTTCCGAGGAGAGACGCTTGACGAACTGGCTTTCTTCCTTGACTTCCGCGGTTATCGCTTTTATATCGACATTTGCCTGCATGTACTGCCTCGATGTTGCCGGAGTGTACCCCGCACAATGACAAAAGTCAAGCCGTGACATTGCAAAATGCTGCGGCACGTGATATAATCCCACGACCAAATGGTCAGGAGTGTACCATGTCCCGAATGTCGCCAGTGATCCTTGTTGTTATCGCCTTACTGCTGCCGCTCGCATGCGAGCGGGATACCGAAAAGGGCAAATGGGTCGCAAAGATAGGCACAGCGACCATTTTTGAAAAGGAATTCAACGCTATCCTTGCATTAACGCTCGAGAGTTCCGGTGTGCCGAAGGAACAGCTTGCGCAGTACAGGAATGACAGGGGTATAAAGCAGAAAGTACTTGATGATTATATCAGCAAATATCTCGTCGTCCGAAAGGCGGAGCGTGAGAATTTCTATAACAGCAAAGAGGCGAAGGAATACATCGAGTTGGCGGTCCGTTCGTTGAAATTCGAATACTATGTGCGTAAAAAGATGCTCGAATTCGTTCCGGACCCGACACCGCAGGAGATAGAGCTTTTTTATACGCAGCAGCGCGCGATCCTGGAAAAGCAGTACGGCATACGATCGCTTGATGATCGGGGCAGGATACAGGTGAGCAATTTGCTTAAGATGCAGCGGGTACAGAAGAAGCTCATGCAGCTTGTCGAAGACCTCAAGGGCGAAACGCCGGTAACGCGGAACAAGGATGTCATGGGTGAATCCGTCGACCTTAATATGGCACCTGGCTCGATGGCGCCGTCCGGGCTGCCCCGATAAGAGCGGAATCTTCCATATAATATTGTCAGAATTATTGACAAAATCGATGTACTGTACTATACTATCACTCGAGACGGCCGCAATGTTATTGCCGGAGTAACGATGCATTTACGAAGAGTGATCACAGCCGTTCTGTTCCTTCTGGCATCGGTATCGCTTATGCCTATCGATATTTATCGCGGTTTATTGATCCGGATAACATATGACGATGCCTCCGGTTACCCCACGAAGCAGGCGTTCTATAACGCGTTCGGGGATCTCATCGGAGATGCACCGACAGCGAGCTGGATAGGGTACGATTTCAACGACCAGATATATACGGCAAGTGCGATACGCTTCAATCCGGCCGAGAGTGTCTCCGTCGGCTATCAATACGGAAAGCATGGCGACGTCATGTTCGACAAAGGCCTCGTTTCATTCACCGACAAATTGTTCATGGGTGATCTTGATCTGAGGATCGATATCGTACCGAACGGCGCATCCATTTCGAGGAAGATAGCGTATTCTCCCTATGTCCTGCAGAATAATCTGCTCGACGGTATTTTTCTTAATTTGGGGAATAAAAAAGCGCTTGAACTCGAGGTCGCCTGGTCGCATCTGCGGCCGACACTTCGTGAAACATCGCCCTTCGTATATCCCGATACATTTCAGGGATATTTCGGCGAGGAGGCGGAGTATTTATTCGCCGGTATGGTCGATCTGAATTTTCTCAAGGAGATAAAAACCGAGCTATTGACCATTAATTCGCTTCGGCTCAGCTGGTCTGCCATGGTCCATCGCGATTCTCTTGCCCATGGGGCGGCTTTCCTCGGAAGCGCGCCGTTGGGGGATGGTGCAGTTCTCACGACGAATTACAGTGTCACCAATGTGCAGTTCGCGATAGCGCCGTTCCGCTCACTTGACGGGTCGAACTACGCTGCGTTTTACGGGTATACGGTAGAATTCGAGGGAACGAATTTTACGCTTTCATTGAGTGCGGCATCGATAGTGCCGACGTCCGGAACATACCTTACCAATGACAGCCGCGGTACACCGTATCTCAGGATAGATGAGGGGAATAAATATACGTTCACGATACAGATCCCGCGCATTCCGGCGAAAAAAGTGAAAATAAATTTCTGGCTGGCCAACTCGTTCTACGTACAGCAGTACTTCTATTCAGGGCAGCAATATGATTCATATCGCCAACAGCAGCTGCATACCCCGTCGGATGTCGTGGTTTCATCCGTCAAGCATAATATCCGTGACTTTTCCAATTACAAACAGTATGCGTTTTATTTGGGGATAACTACCGCGAACCATAATTTCGGCCTCGAGGCGGACATGGTGTTCGCGGGTTTCTCGGTAAAAGGCGGTGTATACCCGAATGTTTCTCTTCTGCAGGCACCGATACAGGATGCCGATTATAATCCGACGCTGTCAATGGCCTGGTATGCGGAAGTGAG
>JBBTBY010000082.1:0-961 GCA_038043445.1 Spirochaetota bacterium | reverse complement strand
AAGTGAGCAAAAAGATCAACGATTTTGTCATACAGGTGGCGCTATTCAATTGCGATGCGACATACCGTACAGAATTCGCGCCGTTTACCCGCACCAATATCATTGTAGTGGCGCCGAACAACCTGTATTATCAGGTGCTGGATAACGACAATAATGACAATCTGTCAGCGTACCGGATGGACGTGAATTACAATTTCGATTATTATGAATCACCGAGCAATATATATGACAAGAACCTGAACAAGTATCCTGATTATCAGGAGGACTTCCTTCGTTTTCTGTCATTCCCCGATTTCTTTTACCCCGGTGATGATTATAACAACAATGGACTTGTCGACAACCGTGAAGACGATACGTTGCCTGATTATCGGTATCGGGAGAATTTGGCCGGCGGGCAGATGAATCTTTCGCTCATGCTGCTGCCGAAAATGCTCGAGTTGTCGGCGTATGCGGCGTATGAATTCATACCGTCCGATGTCGACGCCTATTGCGGGCTTGTCGCTCCGAACCTCGCATTCACGTACGAGAGCAAGAATATCATCTCACTGTACTCGAAGCTTACATTCAAACGTGTACAGGACTTTATCATCAACGACGTTTCACCGAACACGTTCCCGCATGCACCGATGCTCGCCTATGATAAATCCATGTATCGTGACAGCAGTGTCTTCGACTTTTATTTCAATGCAATGTTCTATCCCCTCAAGGACCTGACGGTGACCGCCATCGGGCATATGGAGTACAATTTCCAGCATTATGAACTGAATCGCGTCGCCCTGCGCACCGGGGAACTTTTACTCCTCTACTACAAGGTGCCGGTATCGGGGCTTTTCAAGGACAACGCGTTCCTGAAACTCGTTTTCAGCAATCTTGCACTTGATGTGGGGTTCTTTGCGCAATTCACCGACCTGGCGTTCACGCCTGACGATTTCAATTCGACGTCGGGGACGCGTACGTTCGC
>JBBTBY010000081.1 GCA_038043445.1 Spirochaetota bacterium | reverse complement strand
GATGCGCCGCAGTAAAACACGCGCCGACATCACGAACATCGTCTCGACGGTGCTCGCGGAATTCCCGAAGTATGTGAATTCCTACGGGTTCAAGTACTATCCCACATCCTCAGACGACCCGCACCCGTATCTGACCGTGTATGCGACATTCGTAATGACGCTTGCAAAACAGAAGGGATACGCTGTCGATAACGCACTGTTCGATAAAGCGTTCGCGCGGGTAAAGGAGTACGCGGACGGCGGCGGCAGTTATGAGAAAGGATGGTTCTGGCAGTCGAGCGGCGAGGAATATCACCGATGGCTTGTGCGTGCATTCGCGCTCTATGTGGCGGCGATGAACGGGCATTACAACGGCACAGCACTTGAAGAGGCATTTGTCCGGCTCAAGGGCGGCACTGCCGATAACGTGAGCGCACAGGCGTATCTTCTTAAGGCGGCATCACTTTTCCCGAACGCCGGCAAACGCCATGTCGTCGATCACATTGCGCAGAATTTCTTCTCGCGCATGCGCCTGGATGGCACCATGGCGCATTTCAACGGCTACTGTAACTGGGGGTGGTTCTACTACTCGGATGTCATCGTCACGTCGGTAGCGTTCCAGGCACTCCTTGATGCGAACGTACCGTTCCCGGACGATCACAAAGTGATACGCTGGCTCATTTCCATGCGCAAGGTCGACCATTGGCAGACGACGCATGAGAACGCCATGGTGTTCTGGGCATTTTCCACCTATCTCAATAAACGGGAGAAGGATGACCCCTCGTTCTCCGCGAACGTGTCATTCGCAGGCAGAGAGCTCATAAAAGCACAGTTCGCATCGCGCACGGCAAAGGCGGTCACGAAGAGCGAGCGCATCGAGGCGGCGCCCCCCGCATCGCTTTCACTCGCTGTCGAAAAGACCGGCACAGGAACGCTCTACTATAATGCGCGCTATCAGTACTACCTCAAGCAATACCCCCCGCGCCGCGAGGCAGGCTTCTCTCTCTCCAAACGCATCACCGACTACGACACGGGCAAGGAAGTGAAGAATAACTTTGTCCGCGGGAAGCGCTATGTCGTTGAAATAACCGTGCACACACCGGAAGGGCGCACATTCGCCGTACTTGACGATATGCTCCCGGCAGGGTTCGAGGCGGTCAATCTCGATTTCGCCACCGAGGGGAATGAGAAGAAGGTGCAAGAGGGTTCGGATGCGTGGTGGGGTTCGTTCTTCCATAAGGAGAAATACCGCGACCGCGTGTTCTTCTCGGCGGAGTATCTCAGGCAGGGCTCGCATCGGCTCACCTATGTGGTCCGCGCGACGGTCATCGGTACATTCTCGGTGCCGCACTTGAAAGTGGAGGAGATGTACAATCCGAGCGTATTCGCTTATCTCAGACAGGCCGATGTCACGGTGGTCGATGGGAAATAGAGTTCACCCCTATCCCGTGCGCGAGTCGCCCTCCAGTCTCGCGCAGCTCTGCGCCATCCTTGGCGCACGCCCTGCTCCTTTCCACCCGTGGCGGCTTTGCCACCTGCTGCGTCAGAGGCGTACGTCAAAGAAGGGGAGTGAAGAAATTAGAAAAAGCGCCCCCCCTTCCCCTTTAAAAAGGGGGAAGGGGGTTGGGGGGATAGGGGTTGCTACTATCTCGACAACCCATCTTATACTGCTGATCTTCATTTTACTCCCGCTCCCGCAGGGTTATCTCGCCCTCGCCGACAGCGCCGTGGTGCTGTACGATAAGGACGATGTCCCGTTCACCGAATTCACGCCGGGGATGACCGGGCTATCCACGCCGCTTGCACGAAGAGCGATACCGGATGAATTCGTAAAACTCCTTCTCTTCACCGAGGACCGCTCGTTCTATTCGCATTGGGGCGTCGATATGCGCGGCATGGCGCGAGCATTCGCCGCGAATGTACGCGCCCTCTCCGTCGTGCAGGGCGGATCGACCATACCGATGCAGTATGCCAAGCGCCGTCTCGGTATACGCCGCAACAATATCGCGACGAAAGCGTTCGAGACGATCATGGCCGTGCGGATAACGGCGCATACGAAAAAGGACGATATACTTACCGCGTACTGCAACAGCGTGCGCATGGGCAACAACGTGTCGGGCATAGGCCGTGCGGCACGTGTGTATTTCAGGAAAGAGCTTGTGAACTGCTCGCTCTTTGAGTTCGCCGTGCTTGCCGCGGTCATTCGCGAACCGGGTATCGCCGATCCCTGGCGTCATCCCCTCGCTGCCGAGAGAAAAGCAAAAGCCATCCTTACGCGGTATGCTGCAACGAGCGCCGTGTCCGCTGATGTCCTGTCGAACGCACTGGCAGCCTCCGTGATACGCCGTCCACCGGAGCGCCTTTTCAGCGCCGAGCATTTTTCGATCTCATCGTACGCAGCTGCACGATCGCTTGCCGGCATTACGGTGTCTGCGGTCTATACGACGCTTGACCGGAAGATACAGTCCATCGCTGAGGATGCCGTCCGCGACCGTGTGTCGCATCTGGCGAAGAAACACCGCATTGCGCATGCAAGCGTCATCATCATCGACAACCGCACGCTCGAAGTGCGCGCCATGGTCGGATCGCCGGATTTTGACGCACCGGAGGGCGAGATCAACGGCGTGTTCATCAAACGCCAGCCCGGTTCGTCGATGAAGCCGTTCGTGTATGCGGCAGCGTTCGAATACCGCATTGCAACGCCGGCGACCGTACTCCCGGATACCGAGCGGAGCTTTCCCTCCACGATAGGGAAATATCTCCCGCGCAATTACGATGAGCGCTATCACGGCCCTGTACGCGCTGCTGTCGCGCTCGGGAGCTCCTACAATGTACCCGCGGTGTGGCTTCTCAATACGACAGGGCTTCGTACCGTGTATGAGGAACTCAAACATCTGCATTTCGATTCCATCGATCGGCCGCCGCAGCATTACGGGCTCGGGCTCGCGCTCGGCAATGCAGACATATCGCTCTTTGAGCTTGCGCGCGCGTACGCCGTGTTCGCCAACAGCGGCGAATACCGCGATGCATCGATGCTGCGCCGTGTTCGCACGGGTATCGATACGGTGCAGGTGCGGGAACGCGTGCCGGTGCGCGTGTTCTCGCGGCAAACGGCATTTCTCATTACGCACATACTTGCGGAGTTCAAATACAAAACGGCGGGCTTCGGCATACACTCGGCGCTCAATATGCCCTTCCCGGTAGCGGTAAAGACCGGCACATCGAAGGACTACCGTGATAATACGGTGGCAGGCTATACGCGCAATTACACCATCGGCGTATGGGCGGGGAATTTCAGCGGGCGGTCCATGGATGCGCTTCCCGCGGCGCAGGGTGCAGGCCTCATCTTCCGTGACATCATCGCCGGGCTCTATAATGCCGGCATCGATATCGGACAGGCCGATCTGACCGTGCCGAGCGGTGTTACGCCGGTGCGCATATGCACGCTCTCGGGCATGCGTGCGCATATGCAATGCCGCGAAAGTATGATCGAATATTGTCTTGCGGACACGGTGCCCGGTATGTGCACGTGGCATACGAACGGCAAGACAATGCTTCCGCCGGAATATGCGACATGGCTTGGCGATACCGGAAGGAATGCCGATCTTGCGCCGTCGTCCGGCCTTCATATCGTGCGGCCGGCGGATAAGGATGTTTTCAACATCGATGCATCGATGCAGGCGCGTATGCAGGAGATAGAGCTTTCCGTTTCCGGCGATACGGACGGTGTGGCTTGGTATATCAACGGCCGACGGTATGCGGAAGGAAAGACCGTGTACTGGCGGTTAACTCCCGGCGATATACGTATCGAGGCGCGCGGGAAGAACGGTGCAGATTCGGTCGTGATAACCGTCGTAAGGAAATGACCGCTACTTGAGCGGGACTATCTTTATCCAATCGAGGTTCATCCCGCCGCCGCTGACGTTCACAAGCGTGAGCGTGTGTTCACCCTTTTTGAGCGGAATGCTCACCCCGCCGGTTTTTCCCGCAAAAAACGCTTCCTTCCAATCGTCCCGTGACGAGCTCCAGCCCCCGGTCGGGGGGAAGAGATAATTATCGTCGCCCTTCACTTTTGCATCGTCAATGAGGACAGCGCGGCGTATACCGCCGTCCTCACCGCAGGCGTAGCGTACCAGAATGCCGTAGCGGCCGTCCGCGGGGACACTGAACGTCCAGGAAAGCGCATGGCCGTCATCATTCCACATATTGAACGATCTGCCCGAGTTCGCGATCTTGTCCACGATGCTCACCGTGCCGTTCTTCTGCGCAGAAAAAGCCTCCGCCTCGATCATGACGGCACTTGCCATCACCGGCTTGAAATTCTCGCCGATACCGTAGACGATATCCGGCTCCCCTTTCTCCGGCGTGAAACGGACGATCACCGTTGCCGCGGTCGCGTTCGACAGCGCCAGAGCGAGCTTCCTCATGCCGGTATTCTTGTTCTGACCCGTCGGATCGGGAGATGACGGGAGCGGCGCGGCGTTCATGACGGAGAACCGCGCGTCCGCAGGAGAACGTATTTCTGCACGGAGCGCAGCATTCGGAAGCGTCAAGAGCGCTTTTTTTCCACCGTCCTCGATCGTTACTGCGGCACGGGTATGCGCGAACCACCATATCGTCGACGGCTCTTCTGTTTCAATGACATCGGTTATTTCTGCTGCAGTGCGGTTCTCCACGAGCGCTGCGGTGCGAACGATCTTCTTTGCCTTCGGGCGGTACGCATCGCTGAGATCGACGGATGCCTGCGCGGATGCGGGTATCGATTCAAAGCCGCTTATCACTGACACCGCTTTTTTGTACTGGCCGGGCTCATCGGAAGGGTTTATCACGATGGTATTATGCCCCTCGGGACGTATGCGGTAGAATTCATGATGCTTGTACGAATGCGAGTATGCAATATAGGTCATCCATTCGCTCCCGAGGTCATCGATGAAGCGCTGTCCGCCGCTGTCGAGCACGAAGCTCCCGAGATCGTAGTGAAAGTGCGGTGTGCCGTTCTCTCCCGCCTTAAGCCCGAGGTAGATCGCGTTCGAGTCGGCCCACGAACTGCAGAGCACCGCCACTTCGGTCTTCCTGAAATGTTTGTCCAGCGCTGCAGCGGACGGCGGTACCGTTTCAAGCGATGCGTCGAAATACATGAGCTCTTCGGCAGCGCCTGTGATGCGTGTTCTCTCAAAGGCGTGATAGAGCGGATTCCTGAATTTCTTCGCGAACCAGAAAAGCTCGGGGAGCGATCCGGTCTTGCCGGAACCCGCATCGGCGAAGTTGAACGAGTAGCCGCTCGGTCCGGTCGTGTACACGGGGAAATCGCCGGACTTGCAGAAGCCCGCGAAGGCATCGAGTATCCCGAAATTCGTACCGCATGCGGATTCAATGCTCCCGATGAGCGGCACGAGATACTTGATCGAATAATGCCAGTAGCCCGGCCCTTCATACCACGCGCCGTCGGGTTCGAATTCCTCCATCACCGGCTGGAACGATGCGAACGCGTTCGTGATGAGATCCACGGCGAGATCGGTCTCTTCATCGAAAACAGCGAGCGCGCCGACAACGGTGCCGCCGTTGCAGACGAAGTTCCAGTTATTATCGCCGTTCACCCACCAGTGGCTCGGTCCTTTCCCGCGGTACGCCGCCGCCGAATTGGTAAGCCCGAGGTTCACGAGCGCGGTACGTATGATATTCCGCTCATTATCGGTCCATGAATTATAGAGCCAGTCATACGCGATGCCGAAGGCATGCATGAGCTCGGCGGTATCGAGATAATGGCGCGGGTTCCAATCCTTGAATTTCGCAGCTGCATCGAGCTCGGTAAAAAGCCGTGTCTTATACCGCTCATCGCCGTCAAGAAGATACATCATGCCGAGCGCGTAGGTGCGCCCGAGCACGCGGCGGCTTGTCGTAAGGAGACGAAGTCCGTCGGGTATTTCGTATTTCGACGGAGGCTCAGTGAGCGTTTTTTCCGCGCGCGACTTCAGCATATCGTATGCCTTCTTCGCGGCGGCGTTCGCACGGATGTCGTTCTTTATACGCGCTATGTCTGCGTCGGTAATGAGTATGCGCGGATGTTTCTTTGCTACGAGCGACTCGAGCGTTTGGCGCGCCGGCGGCGGTATCGCAACTTTTCTCTCTTTGCCCGTCGGGCCGATCTCGCCTTTCTTGAGCGTTATCGCGTCGAGATAGAGTACGGTATCCGGATGCGCCGTAATGCCCCATCCATTCGCATTGAAGGTTATCTTGTCGATCTTGCCGAAGCCCGCGGGCTCGCGCGTCTTGTCCATGACCGCGAAGGGTATCGTCACTTCTTTCCACCCCGTCCAGTCAACGGTGAATTTTTCCGCAAGATACGAGAACTTCGCCGGGTCAGACTTTGAATCGAGTATCACTATCACTTCCTGGCGGGTGTTCTTTTCTGAATATACCCACACCGAGAGCGCATTGTACCCTGTCCAGTCATGCGGTATCTTATCGGTCGTGACGGCGCCGTTCTTCGGGAGATTTGCCCAGCGCGCCGAGTATTTTCCTTCCTTCACGTTCTTTTCCGAGCGTTCGGCGCCGCTCCAGGCATCGCTTTCGAAACCGAATGCAGCGAGTGTATCCGCGCCGAACCCTGCCGGGGCTGTCGCTTCTTCGAGCGAGAGCGATGCGATGATAACCTCGCCTTTGTACGTGCTCGTTGTATATGCCCACACCTGACAGAAAGCAGCGTTCGCGGGAGCCTTTACATCCCATTCGCAGGAGGTCAATCCCCGGCCCCCGTCGAACCACTTCATCACTTCGGGATTGATCTTCTTCTTGTCTTTGTCATGCCAGTTCATGTAAAGCGCGATACGCCCTCCCGCGATAAGCGCCCGTTCGCGATAGGTCTTCCCTGCGGCAACAGGAACGAATTGCGATATGCCGAGACCGAGCTTGGGATTATCGTCGATGAATTTCAGCGCGCGAGTGCCCTCGACGGTGACGACCTCGACTTTCGTTGAAGTGCCGTCGGGCCCCGGACCGTACCCCCATTCGTCGGGGGTGCCGTTGCCGTCCGCATCAGCGAACATCGGGTTCTTTACCAGGCCCTCCGCAGCGAGCATGCCTGCGCAGAGAATGATGAATAGACAGCGCATTGTTCCCTCCATTTTTATTGCCATGGCAGATCGACGATGCCGTACCATCATTTCGGCGCCGCGGCGCCGACGTCCTCGAACTCGAACGACTCGATGAAGGTCTCGCCGGTATTCGAGCTCCATGAGTATATCCATGCTTTGCACGTCACCGCACCAGCCGGCGCCTCTGCGCTATGTTCCGCGGGGGTGAAGCCGCTACCCGGCTCGATGCGTTTTGTTACTTCCTTGCCGATCTGCTTTTTATCCGCATCGTACCAGACGAAGTAGAGCGCTATCGGTGAACCCTTGAGCACCGCACGCTCGCGGTACCAGCGTCCTGGCTTTACCGGGATGAGCTGCTGAAGTCCCACGCCGTTCTTTGTATCATTATCGACGATATGCATCGCCGCTTTCCCGTCCATCTGAACGCGTGCGGTCTTCGTCGCCGTACCGTTCGGTGCAGGACTCAATAGCCACCCGTCCGGCGTCCCGTCATTGTCCGCGTCATCGAAATTCGGATTGGCATTGAGTATATCCTTCCCTGTCGCAGGGACGATGCGTATCCAGTCGAGATTAAGCCCGCCGCCGCCGCTAACCATGGTAATGGTGTGCTCACCCGCGGCAAGTTTCACCCTCAGTCCGGACATTTTCGCCGCGAGCCAGACGTTCTTCCAGTTGTCAGTATCCGAGCTCCAGCCGCCGGTTTCGAAAAATTGGAATGCGTTCGTCTCAGGGCCGATCGGTTTTCCGTCGATGGATACGGTACGCACGGTCGGATCGGCGGCGCAGTAGCGGAGCGCTATGCCGTATTCACCCGCTTCCGGTGCGATGAATTTCCAGGAAAGCGTATGCCCCGGTGCATCCCAGAGCTTTATCGATGCGCCCGAATCGCCCACTTTCTGTCCGACGGCGACCGTGCCGCCGGATTCGGAAGCGATGTCCTCCGCCTGAACGGTCACGGCCTTCGATCTTTCGGGCGTGAATACGCCGAGATTATCCGCACGCGCTTCATTATCGATCTTCCCGGGCAGCGCATAGTCCGAAGGGTTCACGCGTCGAATGCGCAACGTAACCACGGCGCTTTTTACCGGCTGTTCCAGATCGATGCCGATGCGTACAGGTTTTGACAGCTTATACCCCATGTCCTCATCGATGATGGATTCCCGGAAGGTGAACTTCTCGCTCCCGGCATTCACTTTCACTTCAAGCGCCTGTTTTCCGCTGTAGATGAGTATCGTATCCGGCGCCGTCTTCATCCACTTGTCGTAGGTAAGCACGGCGGTGCCGAAACTCATCGCCCGCTCTGCGGTGAACGTATCGCTTACCGATGCTGATACCGCGGGTGAGCGGTGGAACACGAAGGTGCGTTTGAGGCCGGTGACGCCTTCCACCTCGTCATACGCGCTCGTAATGTCGATGATGAAACGGTCGGATGCATCCGTGAATGCCGTCTCCACGATCTTCGCCTCCGCATCGCGCCCGGGACGCTGGAATTTCCCGTCGATGACGGGGACGCTGTGGCCGAACGAACTCAATGCCCTGCTCTCATAGCGGCGCGAGCTGAACGTGCGCGCGGTATACACCTCATTGCCCGGATCGACGATGAGCGGCATCTTTGCACCGGCAGCGGCAATGACGAACGATCCGAGATCGTTGTGATTATGTTCTTCCGCGTTATGCCCGCCCTTGAACGACACGGCGATAGCGTCGGGTGATGTTTCATCCATCGGACGGCAATTGAGAATACCCGCCTCCTCGAAGAAATCGCGGATGCTTTCGCCTGCTTTCGGAACGAATTGCGGATACGGCTTTGCGGTATAATACATCGACCGCGGCATGAATGTCAGCGCTATCGACTGCGGGTCGCCGACGGCATACGGTGTGCCCCTGGTCTGCCATGCGCTCATGGCGCCCGGCTCATACAGGCGGTCCATGAGATACATTATCCATCCCGACGGTTTCGCGTTCGGTCCGCAGTCCGCATATGCCGGATACAGTTCGCCGGCAAGTTCCATCCGTTTCCCGAAACGCCCGATAGCGGCGACCTTCGCGTTGTTGAACCAATCGACCTTCCCTTTCGTGGCGATGTGTATGCCCGCGCTCAAGAGCACATAATTGCCGAAACCGTAGCCCCAATAGCCGATGCCCTCGGTGCAGTAGCCGTCATCGGTCATGCCGTTCAGGAAGAAGGGAAGTCCGATCTCTGCGCCGTGTATGAAGAGCGCCCGCTCCTCGGCGCTTTCAACGACAGCGAGCGCGGAGAGCACGACGCCTGCATGGCATACCGCGTTCCAGTTATTGTTGCCGACCATCCACCAGAACCCGTCGCGATCGGTGCCGCTCACAAGCCGCGTTCGGTACTGATCGAGTACGCGGCGATGAAGTTCGCTTACGATCGTCTCGCGTGTTTTCGGCGATAATCTTTCACCGAGCATGCGGTATACGCCGGTGAAGAGGAGCGCGCGTGCTGCCGCATTGAGATCGACCTCGAACCGCTTGCCGTAATAGTTATTGAGTTTGCCGTCATGCGCGGCCAATGTCCACGACGGATCGGACGCAAGCCCCTCGACGGCCGCTTCGATGGTGCTGATGAATCGTCCCTTATCTTCTATGCATTCGGCAATGAGGAGGTCGCGGAGATGTCCTGCGCGCCGTCCCGTCATGGAATCACCAATGCGTTTGCCCTGCTTTGAATACGCAAGATAGTCATCGTCGTTCCAGGGCGGTAAGCCGTTCTTGAGCTGCCGCTCCCCCGAGTCGACGAATTTCTTCGCCTGTTCGGCGTCGATGCTCTGCCATGATGCGCGGTCGCGTATCGGCGGTACGAGCACGGCCTCGGGCTTCTCGGGAAGCATTGCCGCTATTTCCTTCACGCGCTTCATGTCGGGCATCGGTGTGCTTTTCTTCTCCGCTTTCATATCGGGCGCCTCCCCGGGGATAAGACGCATGTCATCCATATACAGTGTCGACTCCGGATGCGGCTTCAGTCCCCAGCCGTCCACCGTTATTGATATCGAATCGATCTGCTGCCAGCCTGCCGGATCACGGCTTACGCCGAATTTCCTGAACGGGAGCTTCACCTCTTTCCATCCCTGCCAGTTGACGACGATCTGTGCGCTGAAATAGGAGAATACCTTCGGGTCGGTACGCGAGTTGAGTATGATGATCATCGTCTCGCCGGTGTTCTTCTCGGAGTAAATCCACAGACGCATCTCGCTGAAACCGCTCCAGTCATGGACGAATTTTTCCGTGCCGATGGACTTGTTCTTCTCATGCTCCTTCCAGAGCCCGGACGTTTTTCCCTGCTTCTTCTGGACCGAGGAAAGCTCTATGCCGCTCCAGTTCGCCGCCTCGAAGCCGAACGTGGCAAGCGAGGCGTCATCGAGCGCCGCGGTAAAAGAGAACGATACGGTAATGATGCGAACGAGTGCGGTCCGGATAGAACATGCCTTCATCTATTCCTCCGTGAACGATGCATTGCGGATAAGACTTTCACCGATGAACCCTTTCGCGGAATAGAGCCACAGCTGTGCATAGCGGGCATCCGCTGCCGCGGTCTCAGTGATCGATAATTTTTCGTAGCCGCTCGATGGCTTCTTTTGCACTGCATTGTGCTCGGGTTTGATCAATTCCTTCTTGTCATTGAGCCAATTGATGTATATCGCGATGGGGCCGCCCTTGACCGACGCGGAGAATGAGTATCGAGCCCCGGCGGTGACCGGTACTGTCTGCATGACGCCGACGCCGGCATTCGCATCCTTGTCGGTGAGGCGTAGCGCTTTATCTGTCAGGACCATATCGGCGAACGTTGTCGTCCTGTTCGGCGCGAAGTGGAATATCCAGCCTTCCGGCATGCCGTCACCATTCTCGTCGGCGAATGTACCATTGGTGATGTGCTCGACCCGCGGAGTGAATGCTTTTTTCACTGCGGGTATTTCGCCGAGTATCGCACGTCCGACATCGATGCCGTTGATCGAAAGGAGATGCTCCGGTTCGGCGCGCATGCCTTCGCGGCGAATGACCGTTCCCTTCTCGATATCGGCGGTGAGGGAGAACGCTCCTTGCGCGCCTGCACGCAGAGAAAGCTCGCTCCCCGTACGTTCTGCAGAAGCAGTGCCCGCGATCGCGTTCTTCCTGAACTCTGCAAAACGCCCGTCATCGGAAAGTCCATCTGCTGCAGCGGCCCAGAACGCGGCGGCGACACGTTTGCCGGTGTTATGCATATCATGCTGTGCCGTCAGTCGAAGCGCGCCGTATCGAAGCCCGTCATTATAGAGCGTGAACACGGCAGGACCATCCGGGGTGCTCGCGTATATCGGGCGGAGCATGGCGGCGGCATCTCCCCGTCGAATGATGAGCGTCGCGCCGGTCGGTATCGGTATCGCATCCGAAATGCTGACAGTAAAATCGAACGGCGTGAGATTTACCGTTCCCGTGCCGTTCTCCGCGGTGCCGAGATCCATGAACGATATATCATCGATGAGAATATCGGTGAGTCCCGATGCGCGTGAATATATCCATACGAGGCACGATACTGCGTCCGCCGGGGCCTTCTCGATTAAGTCGTGCGTCTCGAACGATGCTCTGCCGCCGGTGACCGGCTTGATCCGCTCGGGCTCGATGCGCCGTTTGTTCCTGTCGTACCAGTTCATATAGAGCGATATCTCACCGCCCTTTGCGCGAATCGACTCGCGGTAATAGTGCCCCGGGGCAACGCTCACCATGCGCGATACGCCCACGCCCTGCCTGTCATTCCTGTCGATGACGGAGAGCACGGGTCTCCCATCCTCCATTTTCGTCGTTACGAATGTCGTTGCATCATCCGCCGACGGGTTCATCTCCCATGCGGTGTACGTATTGTGCACGGCGAGCTTTGTATCATTCAGCCAGTACTCGGCGTCGGCAGGGAGCGATACGATCGATTCCACGCCGGTCATGCCCGGTGCGTTCGTCGCTGCTGAAGCGAGCATGAGCACTTCGTTGTCGCGCTGAACGCTCGTGACGAAGGGCTTCAGATGCAGCGCCTTCATATGGCCTGATCCTTCCATGGTCTTCAGGAAGCCGTAATGGTCGCTTCGGCCGTCCATGAAGAAATTGATCTGCGGCGTTTTTTCACCCGCGCCGAGATCGATCACGAGCGGCGCCTTGTCCATATCCCAGTAATTGAATTCTGCGCTGGCGATGGAAAAACCCTTCCCGAGGAAGTGGGATGCCCGCTGATCTGGACGGTCGCCGCAGCGCTGATATATGAAACGGGGGATCGGTGATATGACATACGCGCCGATGCTATCCGGCGGCTGCCAGAGCACGGCGAAGTCCATAGGCATTTCCGCATCCGTTTTTCGGCTTATGCCGGGGAGAAATCCTGATGCAGCGACCATTTTATCAAGACTGCCGTGGCCGTAGAGCCTGTCGTAATCGCGGCTGTGCGCCCCGCCGATACGTCCGCTCGGTACATACCAGTTCGCCATAATGTCCGTCCAGAGATAGATGAGCGCAGCCTTCGCCGCATCGCGCGCGTCGGCACGTTTGGCATATTTGTGTATGAGTACGAGATTTTCCATGTCGACCGCATAATAGGTGGGGCTCAGATATTCGGTGATGCCGTTCTGATACGTGAAGGCAAGCCATTCATTGAGCGTACGGTATCCCTCTTCCGTCGCGTCCTTATCGCTGAGTATCTCGCCAAGTGCGATAAGATTCCATATCTTCATAAGAATGATGTTCGAGTACGAGAGCCGAACGCCATGCTTGCGCACCCCGACAAGCGATGTTCGGAGCAGCGATTCGAATTCCTTCCGTGTTTCCGGACTGAGCTTGTCTCGATAGTAGAGCCAGAGGATAGTCGCCTGCTGCATGACGAATTCGACCGCATTCCTGTCCTTCACCTCGGTATCGCCCCAATACCAGAACATGTTCATATGGCCCTTGCTTTTCTCGTTCAGCTCCTGGAATCGTTTGAGCCAGGCTATGAGCTTCATTATCCGTTCATCGGGGGCGTCAACAGCGACGGAATTAAGGAGGAGCGTCATCGTCTCCCGCGCGCCGGTACCTTTCTTGAGATCGTTCCCGGCAAACAGCGGCCATTGGCGGTCAACGCCTGCACGGAGAAGTGCACGAGCCTCATCGGTCCCTGTCCACGGCGTCTGTCCGAAGCACAAGATGGCACACAATGGAATGCATATGAATACGATTAATTTCATGCCGATACTCCCGGGATCAGTATACGACAAAGGGGGATATGATGTCATTGTATGTTTGAGACACCAGATTGTCAAAATGCGACATTCGGACCGCCCGAAGCACCCCGCCGTCCGGAATGCTCCGGTTAACAGGAGCATTCCGGATAGCGGGGTGTTTTTATTTGTTGTTCATTGGATGGATGTTGCCCGGAAGCATAGGACGGTCGCCCAGATCGTTCGGGTAATCGTTCGGCATTGCGTACGAACGCCCCGGGAATGCGGGTGGGTTCCCCGATCGTCCGGAGAGCCGCCCCGATGGTGCAGGCGGTCGTTCGGGAGCGCAAACGATCGCCCGGGGGCTTCGGGCAGTCGTGTTAAGAGTGCGGACGACCGGACGGGTGCGAGAACCATCGCCCCGTATGTATGGGCATCCGTCCCGTCGATGTGCCCGATCGCCCGGGCATTGCGCGTGACAGTCTGAGAGCTCCGGATAACCGTCCGGAGGCTTTGGAAAGAAATGTCACATGCCAAGCCGTTAAGGCCGCAAAGAAGAACACTCACCTCCTCGGGGCTCCTCCTCTCTCACGGGGATGTTACAGGAGGAGAATAGTGTCCTAATGCAATACATGTTCAGGCCGAATCTTCATTTTTTCCGTGTTTAATTATATGTGCAGACAGCATGGGTCCCTCCCCTTCTCCATCGCTGTACCCGGTGATGGAGAAGGGATGGGGGTGAGGTGTGTTGCCGCGGGAAATAGAATATCGGTGAATTCGGGCGAAATGACACTGCATCAATTTCAACGGGGATTAGGCGAAAACACCCGAATATGATCGAGATTCATACCGCCCTCGCCGGAAAGGTTCGCCATGCGTATGCGATGCGTACCCTTCGTGAGATAGATCGGCACCGGCGTGCCCGACGCATCGCTTAATACCGGTTCACGCCAGTCGTTCGCGGTGCTGCTCCATCCGCCGGTGGCATCGAACGATATCTCCCTGCATGCTTCATGGGGATACGCATTATCGATGGTAAGATCACGTACGGGCATCATTTCCGAGCAGTACTTCACTGACATATGATAGATGCCGTTTTCCGGCACCGTTACATCCCATGCTATCCAATGCCCCGCATCGTTCCATTTCCGTATCGCCTGGCCTGATGCGGCGAATTTATCGCAGGCTTCCGCTGCACCTTTCCCCTGTTCCGCCATGTTCTCCGCTTCCACCGTTATGGAAATACCGCGTGTCGGCCGTGCGTCAGACGGAATGGTCGCAATCGGGAGCGAGGGCCGCTGTGCGGAGCGGCGTGTCGCCCGTTCCCTGGCGAGTGTGTCGGCATATACGGAAGATACAGCAAGTTCTATGCGTGCACCGGGCGTCAGAGCGGCCGTGATATCGTTGCCCGTGCGCTGTATCGATGCCGATCCCGAACGTGTATGGTCGGGGGCGAGCGTATATGCGGAGATATTCCCAGCAGCGTTCTTCAGCGTGACGGCGGCAGCGTTCTCGCCGCATTCGATATAGATGCCGCCATCGTTCATGCGCTCAACGGTCGCGGTCGCTTTCCTGCTCAAGGTGAACGCATTGCCCCGGTATGATGCATGCGTTCCATTCACGAGCATAATGCGTATCGCCGTATCATTCGATGATATCACGGTGCACGCGCCGTCGGATGATATGCCGTCGATGGAAAGCTCGCCCGAGCCGATGAGTATCCTGTCAACGCCGTCGGCTGTTGCGCATGCGGCATAGAGCGCGCCCGCGGGCAATCGGGTGCCGTCGCCGATGACGGAGCGCACCGCACGCACATATTCGTTCGTATCGCGATATGCCTCAATCGCCGATATATAATGCGTCGTGAGTGCCTGCCTTCGCGCGATGACAAGCGGTACCTGTTCGCGTACGTTCACGCCGAAACCGGTCGCTGAGATCATCGTGTTCCCCGCCGCACCGTCCATGGCGATATGCACATTCCTTTCGCCCTTGCTGAAGCGTACATGCCATGCGTCATCGGCGGTGACAGCGGAGCAGTTTTTCGCGTGCTGATATCCGTCCTTATCGCCTGCGGATTTGATCGGCGAGAGCGCGCGGTCGAATGTCGGTGTTCCATAATTATGCCATACCCAGTCGTACTGATGCTCCTCGGTGCTTTCCGCAGAATCCACGATGAGCGCATAGCGGTCGAAGAGCACGACACGGCGTGTGAGCGTTACACCGTCGTAAGCATCGCGTACGGCTGCAGCGACGGCGCGTATATGCGGTGAGCGAGAGAACCATGCACGCGTTCCCGCGCAGGGGTTCTGCGAACGTCCGTCGACGGTGAGCGTGTTGTGGGCGAACGATGTCTTATACCATTCCGTATGGAGCGGTGCGCCGTAGCTTTCAAGACAGCCCGGATCGGGCGCGAGCATCTCCCCGAGGGCGTGGGACACGACGCTCAATTTATCGAAATGTCCGTGGAAGCCGCCGTGCGGTCCGAATTTGAAACCGATATACGGATCGTCCGCGGTCATCCCTGTTCGAAGCGCGGCGATACCTGCATCGGGGAAGAGCGCCGATGAAAGGTCCGGCATGGCGATCGGAGCGTTCACGCCGAATACACCGGTGGCAAGCGATGCTATGCCGCCGCGGCCTGAGCGCGACAGCACCCAAGCGAATACATCGTCGCGGTAACGTGCATATGCCACTTCGTAGAACGAGCGTTTCCCGAAGATGGATATCGGTTTCTTGTCATCGCCGAACTGCGGGAGCGTCCATGACGGGGTCGCCGAATATATCGATGATGTGAAGAGGGGCTTGAAACGCGGATGCGTATAGAGATCGATGCCGGCACGATAGGCGAGTTCGGAGAAGGCGATGAGCGCCTGCAGGGCATAGAAATGATACCCCCACGACCCCTCGTACCAGATGCCGTCGTCGCCGAAGCTGCTCTGCATCTGCGCGAGAAAGCCGCTTTTCCCGTTCACTGCTTCATCGATGATGGCAGTATCCTCGAGCGCAAGTCCGCATGCGAGCATTGCCGCGTTATGCCATGACTGCCAGTTTCCCACACCGGCATCGTTCTTCACTATCACCTCGTACACCGGTCGGAAGAGTTTTGTGCGAAGGGTTTCCTTCTGCGAAGCATCGAGCGTTCCGCGTATTGCGGCATATGACTGTGCGAGATCTATTATCCACATCGACTCATCGAGCGTCTGCGGGAACACGCGTGCCGCCGCCCGCCCTTGCTTTCCGTTCACATCATGCAGTTCGAACGATGCGTACTTTTCCGCATATCCCGAAAGTACGGCGAACACGTCCTTTGCGTACGCGCTTTCACCCGTAAAGAGGAACGCGAGCGCGCTTTTTTTCGTCCTGTCGGCAAGACCGCTGTGCACTGCCATGAGCGGTACGGAATCGAACGGTTCGCCGCTGTATTCCGCGCCGCACAGCGGGCAGCGGTGTTTCGTCGGCGATACCGTCGTGAGCATGCTGCTGTCTTTTTTACAGATGTACCAATAGGTATGCTGCGCTCCGCGGTCGGGGATAACGGGCGGGTTCTTCTGCTGCGCCTGTGCCGCGGTAATGAGCGTCTCTATCGACTTGCGTATCGTCTCGTCGGCAGGCATGGCGCTTTTCATGCGGTTCACTTCATCCCGCGTGAGCAGGAACGAATCGTAGACGATGACCGGCGGCAGTTTTTTCGCGGTATACGGCTGCATGACGGGTATGCCCTGCGACGGCATTGCCGCTGCCGGTTTCGGCGCTGTGACCGTAAGCGACAGGTCATCGACCTCAAGCACGGCGGTATCGCCCGAAGACTTTGAGATATTGAAGAATATGATCGTTATTTTTGCCGCTTCATCGTCGGTGAGCGGTGCTTTCCCGCGGAAATCGGAGAGCCTGATGGTGTATCGTTTCCATGCTTCTGTTGCGGTGTACGACGCTGAATATTTCACTTCAGCTGTTCCCGCGATATGACAGAGCGTTATCTGAAGCGTTGCATTTGCTGCCCCGCGTGCGAAGAACGAGATGGCATTCCAGGGGGCGCGTATCGTTCCGGCGGGTATCATCTTCCTCGCCCAGGTGTACGATGTTTCGGAAAAGTCCGCGGCAATGCGAAGCACCTGCCCGTGTTCGGCGGCAGCGACAAGCGAAACACCGGCGTTCTTCCGTGCGTTCACGGTTTTTGTATCAAGTGAATCGAAGCGATCGAGCATCATATCCGAGGCGAAAAGCGAGGCGGTGAGCACTGCGAATGCGATGACGGAGCATCGGGCCATGGTATCACTCCAAAAAAAGCAACCAAATGGTTTTATTTAGTATAGTAAAGGAAACCGATATTGTCAAGGCGCATACACGGACTGTCGCGAAAATAGAGAACAAGGGCTCATGCGCCCTTGTTCTCTATAAATGCAGGCAGTTCTGGCGTCCGGTTTTCAAGTGTATCCCTACCCATGCTTTTCCGCGGCGGTTTCATAGACCTAATACGGCTGCAGCAGCACCTTTTCATAGGGGAGCCCGGCGAAGGCAAGAGAAGCCGCTACCGCAGCCCAGACTATAATGATGACCGCTTCGCCCGCGATAAGCCCCAGGAAGAACGGTTTTGCCGATCGCAGAAGACGCGAGCCGCCGAATCGTACGACAAGCCCTTTCACCGCCCAGCCGATGAGTATGGAGAGCCAGCTCATGTTGCCGAAGAAGGTGAGCGCGAGTATGATGCCGATGGGGTGAAGCGGCCACGCAGGGAACGTGACGCAGAGCCATTGGAGCACGCCGGTGAGCACCGCGCCGGCTGCGAGATGGAGCGGGCGATTATGCGTAACGCTTTTCGTGTACGTGCCCTTCTCAAAGCTGATAAGGTCGCGCTGCGCATTATCGAGCACGCCTTTGCCCCAGGTGAGCGAATCGCTTCCGCCCATGAACGGCGTAAAACGGTACGCGCTGATAAGATGTACCGCCCCGCAGATGACCACTCCCGAGAGCGCTATCGCGATAAGCCCGATAAGGAGGCGTGAGCGTGCCTTTTCGCTCATGTTTTTCGGGAGAGCGAGTGCTTGGAGCGCGAAGGCGGGAAAACAGGAGCGCGTTCCGTACATCGTGAATATGGCGAAAAAGGCGTTAAAGTATACCGGCACTGCGGAGAGCCATGACATCGGGAGCACGTCCATGCCCATGCGTGCGGCGGGTTCCACTTTGATGAAGGGCGTACCCGTCTCGGCGAGGAATCGCATGATGAGCACGGTTATAATGAAGCCCATGAAGACATAGAAGAGAGCCCACACGCCGACACCGAACCAGAGCATCCAGCCGATCATACCGCCGCAGCCGAA